>PWGF01000497.1 GCA_003554375.1 Spirochaetaceae bacterium | reverse complement strand
GGCACTGGCGGGGGGTGGTGCGGCTTGGGCCGGGGGCACGCCCAGATTCTGAGGAGGAGCGGGAGGGTTGCTTGACGCGGGGGGAGGCGGCCGCCACCATGGGAGCAATCCCGGATACGTGGGCACGCGGTCGGCGAGCTTCTGGGCGGGGAGTGTGCGCGCCGGCGACGGAGTGGTTTCGAGGAGCTGTGCCGTTTGAGCGATGGTAAGGGGGAGGTGCCGGTGGCGAGCGCGAACGGTGGATGGAGAGCTGATGGGAGACCGGAGCCGGCGGGGCGGAGGCTCTCGTCGCGACGGCGGGGAGCGCTGCTGCGTCGGATAGGGAGGGCGGGGCTCTCCGCGATTCTCCCGGGGCTGGGGCAGGTTTGGTATCGGCCGGGGCGAGCGCTGGTCATGCTGGGGCTTGCGGGGGCGCTTGTGCTGGGGACGCTTCTGCTTCTGATGCGGCCGGCGGCGGAGCTTGTGGGGTATGTGCTTCGGGCGGAGGTGCTCGTGGGCGCCCTGGTGATGAACGTGGTGCTCCTGGCGGTGCGGGCGTGGGCGGTGATCGATGCGTTCACCGTGGGCGCGGGCGCGTCGGGGCGCCGGGGGAAGCGCGGGCCGGCGCGGGCGGCCGGGGGATATCCGAGGGTGCGCCGGGGCGCGCGGCGTCTTTTGGTTGCGACGGCGGGGGTGGCCGCGGGGCTCTGTGTGCTGGGGCTGCTCCTGGTGCCCCATGCGCTTGCGGCGCGCTATACCTCGGCGAGCTACCGGGTGGTTACCGGGGTGTTTGCTCCGGAGGAGGGCGCTTCGCACGGCGGGGCGGAGCAGGGGAGCGTGGGCGCTCGGTGGGACAGCCGGCTCGGGGCGTTCGAGCGGATCGATGTCGAGCTGCCGGAGCACCGGCGTCGCGCGCCGTTCGATCCGCATCCCGCGTCCTGGTCCTCGATAATCGATCCGGCGGAGTTGGCGGGCAGGCCGCCGCACTGGCAGGCGGTGTCTTCCTGGTGGGGGCGGCGGCTGGCGGAGTACTACCGCCGGGCCAACGAGCCGCCGCACCGGCAGGCGGTGCCGGCGCGGATTGCGCGGCAGCTGCGGCTGGGGTACGCGGGCGGCTTCTCTCCGGCGCTCTTGGACTACGATCCGGACGAAGAGCCGTGGGTACCCGATCCGCCGGAGGAGCCGTATCCGCCGGCTTCGATATCGGAGGAGCCGTGGGAAGAGCGCGGCCGGATAAACGTCCTTCTGCTGGGCTCCGACGAAGGGCCGGGGCGCACGGGGGCGCGGATGAACGCGGTCATGGTGGCGAGCTTTGACCTGGATACGGGGGATATCGTGCTCTTCGGCATTCCGCGCAATACCTTCTACGCGCCGCTGTCCGGGGAGGTTGCCGAGAAGCTCGGCGAGGAGATGTATCCGGACATGCTTTTCAAGCTCTATCCGTACGCCCAGGACTATCCGGAGCTGGGCGAGGATGGGGAGCCTCCCGGCATGGTGGCGACGCGGAACGCAGTGGAGAACCTCCTGGGGATTCCGGTGGACTACTGTTTCCTGGCCAACATGGAAGGGTTTGTGTGCGCAATCGACGCGCTGGGCGGGGTGACGATCAACGTTCCGGACCCGATACACGTGCGCCTCTCGCCTCATGTGGAGGGTGACGAGCCGCGGGTCTACGAGCTGGACGAAGGGCGGCAGGAGCTCGACGGCAACCAAGCAATGGCCTTCGTCCGAACGCGCACCAACGCGACCGACTACGACCGGATGCGGCGGCAGCGCTGCATCGTGGGGGCGCTGCTCGACCAGTTGAGCCCGGGCCGGATCATCCGGGCGTACCCGGAGCTCGCGGAAGTCGTTGCCGATCACGCGGCGACGGACCTCCCGATCGAGGCGTTCCTGGAGCTTCTGGGCGCCGGCACCTTTGACGGGCTCCTGGATGTGGAGCGGATTCTTGCCGTGGGCCTCACGCAACCGGTCTATGCGTTGGAGAACGTCCCCCATGTGGAGCTCATCCGGGAGACCGTTGCGGAGGCGCTGGCAGAGCCGGAGGCCTTTCGCGGGAAGAGCCCGGAGGAGAGCGGGGTGTACTCGCTGGAGGAGAGTGCGTGTTGGTGAGGGGTGGGGGGCAAACGCATTTGGCCCGGACGGGTGGTGCGGCGGCGCTGGGGGTTCGGCCCGGCGGCGCCGTTAGCCGTGCTGGTCGACTTCACGCGGGATATGACGCCCATACAGAGAACCGGTCGCCGCCGTTCTTTCGTCGGCAGACGTCAAATGCGTTTGCGCTGGGGGGGCTGGGGAAGTCCTATCTGCAATTTCGGGAATCTAGGTCTGCACAAGACGCCCGGTCTGAGACAACGGGCTTTCTTGGCATGCTAGTTGTTATGTAGCCCTAGGCTTGGACGAGAGTATTTTGGCGACAACGTGGCTTCGGGGAAGAATTCGTGAATTTGGAGGTCAGTCACTTCGCTGCCATTGCCGGGCCGAAACGGCGCCCGCCACTTGGAGCAGTGAGACGATGCGTAATGCTATACTATACGATGAAACAGCCTAATCCCGCAGAAAAGACGCTGCTCAGCGTGTTACGGACAGCGTACGAAAACCGATGTGAAACGTCTGGCAGCGCGGGGAGCGGATGGGGAAGATGGCGATAGATTACGGCGCTGCGGAAGAGTCCACGATTCACCACTACAGTGCTCTCGCACCGTTTGCAGACGAACTGTTCGGCGACGCCTACGATGTAATCAACCAACGAATACGCTCGTGGATAGTGGCAAACAAGCACGATGGTTCTAGAGTCCTCGATTTCGGTTGTGGAACCGTTCTTCAGTGAGCAGTTGCTGAGCAAACCGGCGGAGTACGCACGAGTCGCCGGCATTGGCCCGCCTGCCAGAGACGTTTTTCTTCGGCGTCGTTATGCCCCCGTGACACAGATCTCCTGTACAGAAATGGAGCTTCGTTCAGCGGACGGCATCCTTACAATACCACCGGCATACTTCGCGCAGTACCACTATGATGACCTGAGAAGGACCGCAGAGGAAACGGGTTTGTCCGAAGAGGATCTCGTCGACATGGAGACCGGCGAGCGCGTGGGCTCGGTCGAACTGAACAAGATGTACTTGCTGAGCTTCCACGGGCGCCGATTGGTATGAGGATGAGCCGGTGGCGAAGCCCGGGCTACATGACGCTCCAGTATTGGCGCCGGCATGGTGGCGACGCCTTGTCGCCCCCAGCGTTCCCTTCCCGTTCTCGCTGTCCCGTGTTGGCCCGAGCCGCCAATCTGCTGACCTTATCGTTTCTGGCGTTTTGCTCCGGGATCAGGTAGCATGGGAATCGTATGGTCGAAGAGTCGGAACTCCTCCGTGAAGCACGAAACATACTGGACCAATTCGAACGCCTTGAACTTGACGAGGATATACGTACCCGAGTTCTAGCCCTGGTTCCCGCAGTCGAGACACTCAGGAAGCTAGGTAAGAAGTTAATCCCAAACGGACTTAGTTTATCTGCCCGCGACAGATTACTGGCTTACTTCCGAAGATATCCGTTGACGGTGTTGAACGAAAAGGAGCTTGCGGTAGTGGCCGGCATTAGCGAATGGGCACGTCGAGTAAGGGAACTGCGGGTGGAACAAGGCTGGAAGATTGTCTCGGGCATTACCGCAAAGGAGATGCTGTCGGAGGAAGAGATTACCCGATCGGACATCAAGCTCGATTCGATGGGGCCTAACGACTATGCACTTTTGACCCCGAAGCAAGACCGCGACGCAGCGCACCGATGGCATCTTGCAAACGAAATACGAAAACAGAAGGGCGCTATGAAAGACCGCATTCTCGACTACTTACGGCGCAATACTGGAAAGGCCGTTACCGGCGAGGAGCTGAAGTACGTGGCCCAGGGTAGCGAATGGGCTCGTCGCGTCAGAGAATTGCGGACCGAAGATGGCTATCCCATATCGACCAAACAAAGTGGGAATCCGACTCTTGGCGTCGGTGTATACATGCTGGAAGAGGACCGGCAGACGCCCAAGCATGACCGTAGAATCTCTGAGCCGCTGCGCCGTAGGGTGTTACAACGCGATCAATACACGTGCACCAAGTGTCGATGGACACATGCCGCCTGGAACCGGTCGGACCCCCGCTTCCTTGAAGTGCACCATATCCAACATCATGCACGAGGGGGCAAATCGGAAGAGAACAACCTGGTTACCCTGTGCAATGTGTGCCATGATGAAGTGCATCGCATGGACGGTGAACACTAACTCATCTATAGTATGCGTTTGAACGGGAGGGTGCGATTTTGGAAGGCCGAGAATTGCGGTTCATCGATCTGTTCGCCGGTGCCGGGGGCCTATCAATAGGTTTCGAACGCTTAAGCGATTGCCCGTTTCGGGCGGTCTGGGCAAACGATTTCAATGCGTATGCAGCAGAGACGTACTCACGGAATTTGGAGATCGAGTGTTACTCAGGCGATATCGTCGATATCTTGGAGAATCCGAAAACCGTCATCCCCGAAGCCGACGTAGTTATCGGTGGGCCACCGTGCCAGGGATTCAGCCTCCTGAACAAACTTCGAGCGGATGATCCGCGAAAGAAGCTGTGGATCCCTTTCATGGAAGTAATCGATCGATCCCAAGCTCGAGTTTTCGTCATGGAGAATGTGCCACAGCTTCTCGGATCCCTTGAACACCAAGAGATCCTGGCGTGGGCAGAAGCACGAGGCTTTCGGGTCTGGTCCGACATCATGCTCGCGGCCGATTACGGCGTGCCCCAATTGAGAAGACGAGCTATCATTGTTGGCTCCAAAAACTCAGATCCCTCAGTATACTTCCCGCCCAAACGGACACATTTTGATCCCGACAAGCGCCCGGAACAACTCACACTATGCGGAGGCAGGTATTCGAGCAACGCTCGACAGTGGCGTACGGTGCGCCAGGCAATCGGTGATCTTCCACCTCCCGTCGGGACAACAATACGAGATGAACCACCTCCATATGACCTACACTTCGGCAGAACGCCGACCAGTAAGAGTATTGCGAGGTACAAGGCAATCCCGCGTGAAGGGATGAACCGCTTCGACCTTCAGAAGAATGCTCCCGAACTGACCCCGGAGTGCTGGATTCGCAAGAAAAGCGGCGGTACCGACCTCTTCGGAAGACTTTGGTGGGATCGGCCGGCCTTTACGATTAGGACGGAGTTCTTCAAGCCGGAGAAAGGGCGTTATCTTCATCCTGAGCAACATAGACCCATCACCCATCGCGAAGCTGCTCGTTTTCAGACGTTCCCCGACCCTTTCGTGTTCACCGGCTCGAAGATTGAGATAGCTCGACAAATCGGTAATGCCGTGCCGCCGGTACTCGGCGCGGCGATCGCAAAGGCTGTCTACGCCATGTGTTCTCCCGATAGTTTTGAAGAGAATGGATATCTTTCCGGAACAGAAGCGTCGCGAGATTATGTCGCGGGTCAAAAACCGGAATACGCGGCAGGAGTTGCTCGTTAGGTCCCTGCTCCATCGGCTGGGATACCGCTTTCGGCTACACCGCGCGGACCTTCCTGGAACACCTGACTTGGTCTTACCTAAGCATCGGATCGCAGTGTTTGTCCACGGATGCTTTTGGCACGGTCATCCCTGCAATCGTGGTAAGCTGCCGCAGACAAACCGCGTCTTCTGGCAGAAGAAAATCCAACGCAACATGGAACGGGACGCCAAGGCCCACGACGAACTTCGCCGAATGGGTTGGGAGCCACTGACGGTCTGGACGTGTGAAACAACAAGTATCACCCGTCTGACGGAACTGGGGCACAGGCTTGTACGAGAGATTGCTACCAAGTCCTCTAGGTCTGAAGGCAACGCCAGATAACGTTCCAGTATTGCCGCTACGTTAGTCTGCTCTGCTTCCACTCGGTGGCAAAGCCCGAGAAAGGCAATCACAGAAGAAAAACCCCAAAAACCACCACGAAAAAACAAGGATTCGTGAACCATGGTGGGTTCTCTTAAGTGAGAGGACGAAAGGAGGACCCAATGAACGAGGTGAGAGCGGTGCTTCAAGCTGCTACAGCCGCAGGGCGAACCGTGCCGGCAGCGGCGTACGTGGTGCTCGTGGTGCTTGCGGCTGCGACGGCAACCGACATAACGGTCCGGCGTATTCCTAACGCGCTCTTGGCGGGGGGCTTTGCGGCGGTGTTGATCGCGGTGGCGGTGAGCGCGGCGTGTGATGATGCTCCCGGGTGGGGCGTTTCCGCGCGGTCCGATGATGGTCAGGCTTTAGCCGCGGGGGGCGGCGGGGAGTTTGCCGGGCGCCTTGGCGAATGGGCGTCGGCACGCTCAGCTGGGCTGTGGGTTGCGAGCGCGCTCGTTCGGGGAGCGTTCTGCTACGGACTCTTTCTGGCGGTCCGAGCACTCGCGGCGGGCCGGATGGGTCTTGGCGATGTGAAGCTTGCGGGCGTAATGGGAGCGGCTCTGTCGCCGGCGGCATGGTACGGGGCTGTGTTGGGCGGAGCGGTGTTCGGGCTGCTCTGGCTTGGCGTGCGCCCGCTTCGAGCCGGAGGCATGTTCCGGGAACTACGGGGGAGCCCGGTGTGCGAGATTGCGGTTCCGTTTGCCCCGTGCCTCTTCGTCTCGACTGTCGGGGTTGTAGTAGTTGGATTGTAAGCCCGGGGGGCGTGGCTGCGGGGCCGGGCTTGTCGATTATAGATGTTCGCGTGGAGCCGCGTGGCCGCGGGAGCGCGGCACGTCGTCGGCTCGCTTTTTTTGGGGGATGTGATGGATTTGGCGCGGGCGGTACTCGCGGTCATTTTGCTTTCGACCTTTTGTGTAGCGTTGGTCCGGGCGGACGGGGAAGCGGAGGATCGGCTCCACGAAGCCGAAGCGAGCGAACAGGCCGGCAGCGGCATCGAGCAGGGCGGAGCAGGCGCCGGGGAGGCCGGAGGCGACACAGCGGACGTCTCGGATTTGGAGCGCTCGCAGGAGGGTCCTTCACTTGCCGAGCTCCGCTTCATCGACCAGCCGATCGTCGACGTCTTGATGGTGCTTGCCGACGTAGGGGGACGCTCAATCATAGCCGACGAGACGGTCGAGGGGCGCACTACGTACCACTTCTCGGATACGGATTTCGACTCGGCGCTTCGGGGGTTCCTGGACGCGACGGGGCTGCACGCGATGGAGCGCAACGGGATCATCCGGGTGTCGGCGATCGCGGCCGAGGCTACCGAGCGGGGAGTTTCGATTCGCGGGGACGCGGTGCCGCTCGAGAGCGCCGTTCGCGCGATCGGGGATGCCGCGGGGGTCACGGTGGTGCACGACAAGCTTCCGAGCGAGCGGATAACGCTGCGCGCGAGCGACGTTCCGGTGGAGCGGGCGCTGGAGATGGTGGTGCGGCGGCACGACGAGTTCCGGGTCGTGCGGGAGGACGAGTACTACTACCTGGCTCGGGAGGAGCGGAGCGGCGATGACAGCGTGCGAGACGGGAAGACAGGGGCCAACGTCGTCAGGGGTGACGCGGGCTACGGCGTGGAGACCACCCGGGTGCGCTTGAGCGATCTCTTGCTGGAGCTCTTCGCCGCCGGCGAGCGGGAGTTTTCGATCTTCATGCGGGCAGACCCGACGCTGGACCACCTTTCGTTTTCGGAGCGGGAGTTCGAAGAGCTCTTGCGGTTGATCCTGGACCGCGCCGGAGCGGACTACGCCCTCGACGGCGAGGTCTATATCATCTACGAGATCGACCGCGGCGATATCCTCGCGCGATATACGGAGATCGAGCGGGTGACGCTGGAACACATCACGGTTGGTCGGTTCACCGAGTTGCTCCCACGGCAGCTCGGCGCGAGCGGGCTCTATCGGAGCGATCCGGAGCGAAACCAGCTGATCCTGGCCGGAAGCCCCGAGCAGCTTGCGCCGCTCACTGAGTTCATCGCCCTGGTCGACCGGCCGCATGAGGGGCGCCGGCTCGAGCGGTTCGAGTTGGAGTATCGCTCGGTTTCGCGAGTGGTGGGGATGCTGCCCGAGCACCTGTCGGCCCGGTCGCCGGTCGTGGTGGAGGAGAACAACGCGTTTTTGATCGCTGTTGACGACGACGAACGGGGAGAGATCGACCGGCTTCTGGAGCTCGTCGACCGGGAGGACGAGGCGAGCCCGATAGCGCTCCGGTATCTGCGGGTCGGCGATCTCTTGGAACGTCTCCCCCCGTCGGTCGAGCGCGAGCACATCGTCGCCACCGCCGATCCTACGCTCATCTTCTTCGACGGCTCCGCCGAGCGGCGGCGGCGTTTTCTCTCTGAGCTCGCCGAGATCGATCGGCCGGTTCCGCAGATTCGCTACGACGTGCTGGTGGTGCAGTACGAGGAGGGGGCGGGTATGGGGTACGGATCGTCAGTGGAAGTGATCGAGAGCGAGGAAGACGCGGGATTCGAGCAGGTGCTCGTTGGAAGCATCGGACGCCTCCTCTCGCTCAACTTCGACGTTGTATCGACCTTCGGTTATCAGTTCGCCGCACGGCTGAATGCCGAGCTTTCGCGAAACTCCGCGCAGGTTCTCGCCGATACGACCGTGAACGCACTCTCCGGAGAGGAGGCTCGCTTCCAGAACACTGAGACCTTCCGCTACCGCGACGTCGAGATCGATCCGGACACCGGAGAGGCGCGCCCGACCGGCGTTACGCGCGAGGTTACGGCGGGGCTCATCGTGGGGATCGAGGGATGGGCGTCGGGAGACGGCATGATCACGATGAGGGTCTCGACGACCCTTTCCAGCCGCGGCTCCGGTGGGGCCGCCGGTACCGACGCTCCGCCGACGACCTCCGAGCGCGTCATTGACACCAACGTACGGACGCGAACTGGCGAGCCGCTCGTTTTGGGCGGGCTCGTGCAGGAGAGCAGCGAGGAGCGCGTAGAGCCGTGGCCGATTCTGGGGCGTATTCCGGGACTGGGGCGGTTGTTCGAACGGCGGCGCGAGCAGGTACAGAGTACAGAGCTTGCGGTGTACGTGGTACCTCATGTGGAGGAGCCGCCGCCGGCGGACGATGCGTTTCGAAGGGGCTCGGAGGCGCTCTACGAGCGCTTTCTGGAGCCTACGGTCCGGGAGTGGCGCGATGAGTGAACGAGTGGAACGTGCGGTTCGCTCGCTTTCGGAGTTCCCGGTTCCGGGACCGGAAGCGGGCCAGTACCCGGTGGAGTACATCGCCGCGAGACGCAGACTCGTCGCCGAGCGCCGAGCGGACACCGTGGTGGTCGCCGCCGCCGAGGAGAGCGAGCCCGGCTCGGAGGATCTGGCGATCCTGCGTCAGTTTCACCGATGTCCGGTGCGGGTGGTTCGGGTCCCGGCCGGCGAGGTTGCGGCGTACGTGGGGCGTTTGGCGTCGTTGGCGGACGGAGCGGACGGCGGGAGCGGTTCGGGGCCCGCCGCGGGGAACGCCGCCGCAGGAGGCGACGGAGCGGGTGCTGCCTCCGGCCTGCAAGACGAGCTGTCTCTGGATGCGCTGGCACGGGAAGGGCCGGTGGTGAGCTTCGTCAACAGCGTCCTCTTCGACGCTGTTGGCGAGCGGGCGAGCGACGTACACCTGGAGCGTTTCTCGCGCGAAGCGGTGGTGCGTTATCGCGTCGATGGGGTGCTGCGTCCGGTTCGCCGGATACCGCTCCACCTTTTCCGGGGCGTCTCTTCGCGCGTCAAAGTCATGGCCAATCTCAACATCATGGAACAGCGGCGGCCGCAGGACGGCCGCATGAGCGTGGAGCTCGGCGGCACGCCGGTGGACGTGCGGGTTTCGGTCGTGCCGATCGCCCGCGGCGAGTCGATCGTGCTCCGGCTCTTCCCGGAGCGCGCCAAGCGCTTCCGGTTGGACGGCCTTGGGCTCTCGGCGCGCCACGTGGCGGCCCTTCGGGAGGTGCTTTCGATTCCTCACGGCATTTTCCTCGTGAGCGGGCCGACCGGGAGCGGAAAGAGTACGACGCTCCACGCGATGCTGGGCGAGCTTCCGACCGATCGGCTCAAGGTGGTGAGCATCGAGGATCCGGTGGAGAACGTCGTCGACGGGATCGACCAGATCCAGACCGATGAGGCGATCGGTCTCACCTTCGCGGAGGTGCTGCGGCGCGTGCTCCGGCAGGACCCGGACGTGATCGTCGTGGGCGAGATCCGGGACCAGGATACCGCCGAGCTTGCCGTTCGCGCAGCGCTTACCGGGCATCTTGTGCTGGCCAGCCTCCACACAAATGACGCGGCAAGCGCGGTGACCCGGCTCCGCGACATCGGGGTGCCGGCGTACTTGATCGCGGCGGTGTTGCGCGGCGCGATGGCGCAGCGGCTGGTCCGGCGGGTGTGTCCGCGGTGTTCGGAGCCGCGTTCTCCGAGCGCTGCGGAGGCAAAGGCGCTTGAAGGGGTGGGGGCCAACGGACACGCAGCGACGCCGCGCTTTCTGGCGGGCGTGGGGTGCGCCGAGTGCGGTGGAACCGGTTACGCCGGCCGCATGGCGGTGGCGGAACTGTTTCGGATGGAGGATGAGCCGGCTCGTCTCGTCGCCGCGGAAGCGGGCGCGCACCGGATCGCTGAGTTCCTTGCCGAGCGCGGTGTTGAGTCCTTGACCGTTGCGGCAGTTCGCGCGGCGGCGGAGGGGCTTACGAGCGTGTCGGAGGCGGTCGCGGTGGGAGCCGCGGGCCGGTAGAGACCGGCAGGCCGGGGCCGGGGAGGCGATGCGGCGAAGCCCAGCCGCCAATAGGGGCCGCTAAACGGGTCCCGGGAAAGCGGCTCGGCAGGCCGACGCCGGCAAGGCGGGCCTTAGGAGAAACTCGTTAGGGGGAGTAACCATGACTACGGAATCGAATGGGCAAAGGAGCGCCGTCCGTGTGGCGCCGCGGCCGGAGAGCCGGCCGGCGACGCGGCCGCGCACGGCAGCGTTCGCGTCGTGCGAGGGGCGGGCCCTCCGGGAGCCCTCATTGGGCGCCGGGCCGCGACGGAGGGCGGTCGGATCCGGCGAGGAGCAGGGCGCCGTGGCGCCCACCACCGGTGCGCGACCGGGCGGAACGCGCTCCGCTTTCGGGGCGGGAGCAGAGCGCGTATTCCGGTGTCGGGTTCTGCAGGCCGATGGACGGTCGGTCTGCGCGGTACGGGTAGACGCGTCCGACGCCGCGGCGGCTGCTCGAAGCGCGGCGGCGAACGGCGAGTGCGTCCTATCGGTGCGCCGCGAGCGCGGCTTGCGGAGCTCGGCTCGCCGGACCGACCGGCGCAGGCTTCTGGAGCTCACCGAGGCGTTCGCTCATCTTCTGACCGCCAAGCTGACGGTGCGTGACGCGCTCTCGCTCCTGGCCCGCGGGGACGACGGAACGTCGCGGACCGCGGCGCGTCTTGAGCGGAGGATCGACCGGGGTGAGAGTTTCGCCGACGCGGCGGCCGAGGAAGGCGTGCCCAAGGTGTGGTGGGGCATGGTTCGTCTAGGCGAGCGGGTAGGCGAGCTCGATCGCGTCATGAGCGAGCTGGCGCGCTACTTGGGCGACTCGGATCAGCTGCGGCAGAAGACGCTGGGGGCCCTGCTCTACCCCGCGGTCGTTCTGGTCGTTGCGATCGGCGTCGTTACGGCGATAGCCCTCTTCGTGGTGCCGCGCCTAGCGGGATTCACGCTGGCAATGGGGCAGGAGCTTCCTGCGTATGTGGCGCGGGCGCAGGAGCTCGCTGCGCTCTTTCCGATCGCGATTGTGGTCGGCTTGCTCGCCGTTGGCTCTTGCGCCGTGCTCGTGGCGTGGGCTCGGACGCACGGGCACCCGTTGGGGACGTGGTTCGATCGATTCGTGCTGCGGGTCCCGCTTGTGGGCGGCCTAGTGCGGACGAACGCGCTTCTGCAGTTGAGCTTTGCGTTGGAGACGCTCACTGCCGGCGGCGTTCGCGTGGAGGATGCGCTCTCGGAAGCGGCGGGCATCGCGGGCAACGCGGCGGTGGCCGACGCGGTCGAACGCGCACATCGGCACGTTCTGCGGGGGACTCCGTTGTCCAAGGCTATCGGCAGCCCGGGAGTTATACCGGATCGGTTCGGTCGTTGGGTTGCGATCGGAGAGCGAAGCGGTGACGTGGCTTCGGTCTTCGCCGGGCTGCGCGCCTACTATCAGCGCGAGCTCGAGCGAGGCACTGCGCGGATTGCTGCCTTGGTGGAGCCGATTCTGTTGGTCGGGCTGGGCGGCGTGGTGCTTCTCATCGTTGTGGTATTCGTTCTGCCGCTCTTCTCGATGATGGGAGGTTTGCTGTGACGAAGGAAATCGCGAAGGGGACGGTCGCGAACGGCGACGACTATCCAGGACGAACCATGCATATGAACAAGCATGCCGACATGCGGCGAGGCGGGCGCAAGCTTGCTCCGATTGGAACGGGACGGAGCGCCGCTGCGGCGCCGGAGAATCATCTCCGGGACGGTGGCAGCGGCGCCCGGCAACCCGAGGACTGTTGTTGCCGGGAAGGAGACGAGCGAGGTGATGGCGGTTGGACCTTCGTAGAGACGCTCTTGGTGATTGCGATCGTTCTCATTCTTACCGGGGCGGTGGGCTTCGTCGGTTTTCGGACGTTGGACTCGGCGCGGGAGGCCCAAGCTCGCAACCAGATATCGACGTTCCGGACGGCGCTTTCGACCTACATGATCCACGCCGGTCGCTACCCGACAGAAGCGCAAGGGCTCGATGCGCTCTGGGAAGCGCCCGTGATCGAGCCGGTTCCCTCGAGTTGGAACGGGCCGTATCTATCGCAACCGGTGCCGGACGATCCGTGGGGAAACCCGTACGAGTATCGCGTGCCTGGTCCGGACGGGTTGCCGTTTGGGATCCGGTCGCTCGGTCCCGGTGGCGACGGGGCTGGGTCCATCACCTCGTGGTCCGATGAATAGGGTTCACGCGGCCGGGGGATGGGGTGGGAAGCACAGGACCCGCGGGGGTGTGGCCGGGCGTGGCGAAGAGCGGATCGGTGAAGGGGGACGGCATCCAAAGCGCCGCGACGCCCGCCGCCGACGGAGCCGCGGCGGAAGCGACGGAGGGGCGATCCTCCTGGAGGCGCTCACTGCGTTGGCGCTGGTCACGCTCGTCGGGGCCTCGGCGCTCGTGCTCGCGGCGACGGTGAATCGATCGATCGGAGCGGAACGAACTCGCTTGGAAACACGAATCGAGGAAGCCAATGTGCGGTTCAGAGAAGAAGAACGGCTCGACTAGCGATCAAGGTTTCCGGGGGCGCGCGCCGGCCGACGCGGGAACGACCTATGCCGAAGTACTTGTAGCGCTGGCGATCCTCTCGATTGTCGCGGTGCTGGTGGCGCAGGTTGCGCGGGTCGGCGGAGCTGGGGCGGCGCGCTTTCTAGACGACGCGGCGTACAACACGCTCCTCTCCGATCTCGACGGTCCGGTTCGTCGCGCGGTGGGGCGGGTGGTTGTGCCGTTCTACGACGCGACGCCGGCTCCAGACGCCGGCCGCGAGCGCGGGGACGCAGTGCTTTCGGTGCCTTACGTCGACGGCGCCGGCGACCGGAGGCTGGAATGGATCGACGCCGGCGACGGGAGGGTTCAGGTGAGAATCGAGGGGAAGGTCGTGGTACACCTCGACGCGAGTCGGGCGGGGGCTGCGGTCGACGCGGGCCTTGTTCGTGACCGAAGCGGGAGAGCGCGGGGTGTTCGCGTGGCGATCGATTCCGGGCCGGGAGAGTTGGGCGAGGTGCTTCTGCCGTTTGGAAGCGCGCCGCTTTGCGGGAGTGAGGCTTCGGCCTTCGCCGGGCGGCGTGCGGGCGTGGGAGGTGCGCGGTGATCGGAATGCGGGAAACCGGCAGGTCAACGGACGGTGCGAAAGGCTCCGCCACCGGCGCCGCGCTCCTTGCCTGTGTTGCGCTATCGCTCGTCTTTCTTTCCGGCGCTGCGCTGGCGGTCGCGGCCGGCCGGAGGTCGGCCGCGGCGGAGGCAGAGAGCGAGCTCCGGCGGAGCTTGACCAAGGCGGTGGAGGTGGTGCGCGACGAGCTCGCCGACCCCCCGGACCCAGCGCGTGATCTTCCTTCGGATCCGGTCTGGCGCCTAGCCGAAACGGGCGTAGCGGTCGCCGCCGGCGCGGAAGGAGGCGACCGAAGAGATGCCGCCGAGCATGGTGCGGGGCCGGGCAACCCGCCGTCGGGCGGTCCGGGCCGCGACGGAGCGGAAAAGAAGGACGTCGGTTATCGCCAGGTCACGATCACTCTGGCCGAGCGCTCGAGCCGGATCAACCCGAACTGGGCCGGGCGGGCCCTCTTCGAGCGGACGCGGCTGGACGAGCTCTTCCTCGTCGGCACCGGATTCTGTGGGCTCCAGGAGCACCGCGAACGGGAAGGGTTGTTCCATGACGGGGACGACGGATACCTCGAGTTCTTCGATGAGGAGACGATTGCGCGCTACCTGACTGTCCATTCGTACGCCCACATCGACACCGCCGACGAGTTCGCGCTCCGGCGGCTGTATGCGATGAACGCCGGGAAACGCGGCGTCGAAGCGTTTCGCGCTCGCGTACAGAGCGTCCGCCGGGAGGCGCGTCGCGTCGAACCGTCCGAGCTTCGCCGGGTTGTAGGACGGGAGGCCTCCGAGCTTCTCGTTCCGCCGGTAACTGCGGAGCCGCAGTGGAACCTCCACTTCCTCCCGGAGCTGATTCTCCGCGAGATCCTTGCCTACGACGCCTTTGAGCTGGAAGAGCCCGGCGCGCATGCGGCATGGGTCCTGGACCGGAGGGACTCGGAAGGCGTCGACCTCAAAGAGCTACGCCGGCGGCTGGAGCTGGAAAACGACCACCGGCTGTTCGCGTTTCTCGGGACGCGCTCGTGGTTCTGGGAGGTTCGTGCGGAAGCCGAGGGGATGGAGCTCCACGCGGTGTTGGCTCGCGTTCCGGTGCGGAAGCCGGGAGAGAAGGAGGAAGTGCGCGTGGTCGAGCGGCGCTTCCGACGCTTGGACGAAGCGGAAAGGGGAGCGGGATGAAACAGGTCTGCGCCCCAGCGTTGTCGGAGCATATCTTCGTGGCGGTTGAGCTACCTCCGCTCCCGCGCGCGGACCTTCCCGGGTATCTCCGTTACCGCCTTCCGGAGCGGGTGCCCGTGCTTGCCGAGGGGGCTTCGTTCGCGTTCCTCACCGACCGCGGACGAAGGCGCGCCGCGCTCTTCGTAGACGCTTCGCCGAGCGCCGGCGCGGCGGGCGCTTCGAGTGCGCCGGGACCGGAGTCGACCGGGACCCGGGAACCCGGAGGGGCGTCCTCCCGGTTCGGCGCAACCGGCGCATCCCCCGGGGGTGGCGCGGCGGCCGAGTTCGGTGTGGCCGAGCGCTCGGGCGCGACCGGCGGTGGCGCCGGAGTTAGCGCTGCCGCGCAGTCCGACTCAGTCGGCGGGGCCGCAGGGGCCGTTGCTGCCGAGCGCTCTGACCCAGTCGGCGCGACCGCCGCGCATGAGGTACCCGACGTAGCCGGCGGGCCTGCCGTGGCCGAGGGCCCTGACGAGTGCACGGAGGGAGGCGTTCCCGGCGGCCCCGGCCGCCGTCTTCCGGCCGCGCTATGGGCGCTCGGGGTGCTTCCGAGGAGCTTTAGCGGCGCGGTGCTCGTTAGAGCGGGCCAAGAGGCTGCGCGGCTTCAGCTCGAGGACGGATTCCCGAGCGCCTGTATTCCGGTCTTCGGCGACGAACGGACGAGCGCGGAGACCGACCCGGAAGTGCTAGTAGTCCGCGTACCGGCAGACCCGGCGGGAGATGTTGAAGAAGCAGGCGACGGTACCGGTCCCTCAGGGCCCGAGACGGTGCACGCCCGCCGGCCGCCTCGCTGGGTTCAGAGGCGGCTTGCGTTCGTGGACTCAGCGATCGCGGAGGAAGAACGTCCGCGCGGGAGAGTGTTGCGTCCGGCGGCGGCCGCGTTCGTCCTCGCCGTGGCGGCCGCGCTCCTTTGGGGCGGGAACGCCGCTGGGCGGATCCGGGACGCACGGGAGCATGCCGAGCGTTTGGAGACGCGGGTGCGCGTTGCGGAGACGGAGCTTGCGGAAGCTCGCGCGGAAGCAGCCGAAGGCGCCTCGATTGGCACGGAGAGGCGGGAAGGCCGGGAGGCCGCCGAGATCCCGGCCTATTCGCTTGCCGTGCTCGCGGGAGAGGCTCTGGGATCCGGCGGAGGCTTGCGACGGCTCGAGATTTCGGGGAGACGGCTCCGTCTCGAGGCGATTTCGCTGAGTCCACTTGCAGTATCGGAGGCGCTCGCGGAGTCGGCGCTTCTCTTCGATGCCGGATTGGAGCGAGTTCGAGCGTACGACGCTGAGTCGGGAGTCGAGAAGCTCACGGTAGAGGCTACGGTGGCCCGCGCGCCGGAAGGAGGCGGCGATGAGCGCTGACCCGGTCCGAAGACGGCTCATCGGCGTAGTCCTCGTGGCGATGCTTGCGGGGGGCGCGGTCGTGGCCGGCACTGAGTATCGAGTCCGCGTTGATCGGGAGACCGCCCGTGCCGAGGCGGCGGCGGCCCGTCTTCGGAAGCTGGACGCGGAGATCGACGCGGAGCGGCAAGCGTCGGAGTCCGCCGGCTCGGTAGTGCCGCCGGTAAACCGGATTCGCACCGATGGGGGCGAGCAGATGCGCTCAGCGCTCGTGGAGAAGGTAGCGGGCTCGGCGCGGGCCGCCGGTCTCCGGGTGCTCCAGTACCGGCCCACCGCCGGCGGGGAGGCGATCGTGTCTCTTGAGGCGGAGGGACCGGGACGGAGCTCGTTCGACTTTCTCCGGCGGATGGAGGCGGAGCGCGAACTCAGCGTGGAGTCACTCGTTCTCTCATCGCGCGGCGCGGGGATCGCGCGCGTGGAGATTGCGGTGGCAGCGCACTCGGGGCAGGCGGAGACCGGGGCGGTGGGCGCGGTGACGGCGGAAGCCGGCCAGGTGGATGCAGCGCAGGTGGACGCTGCGCAAGCGGACTCGGCGCAAGCGGACTCGGCGCAAGCGGACGCGACTCGAGGGCGAGCGTCCGTCCCCGAAGCGGGGGCGGAAGTGGACGCGCCCGGCGGTCTCTTCGGGTGGGCGCTCGATCCGAATCCTCCGGTCCGCGCGGAGCCGCGACCGGAGCCTGCAGAGTCCGGGGAACCGGAAGAGCCGCCGGAACGGAAGGAAGAGGAGAAACGGGAGCCGGCGGAGGAGCCGGCGGAGCCGGATCCGCCGGATCTGTGGGAGCTTGCCGAGCAGGGCGCCGGCGTGCGCTTCGTCGGACGCGCGAAAACGGCGGACGGGCGGAGTTTGCTGTATTTCGCGGGGCCTTGCGGGACGCTTCTGGCTGCGTCGAGCACGGGGAATCCGGCGGAGACGCGGCCGCGGGCGGAGGCATGGCGGATCGTGGACGAAGACGGCGCCCAGTTGCTCTTAGAGGACTCCGGGGGCCGGTTTCTGGTTGTAGAAGGGGGAGGTGCACAGTGAGGCGAGGTTGGCGCGAGACGATCGATATCGCTGGAACGCGCGACCATATCGCGCAAGAGTCGGTCGCGGCCGCTTGGGCGTGCGCGACGCTCCTCGTGGCCGCGGCATTGCTGAGCACAGGGTGCGTCACGCCCGAAGGCCCGTACGACTTCGTCGATGCGCCTCTGCACGGGATGGTCTACGACTACGGCAACCGCCCGGTCGGCGGGGCGGAGATTATCGTGCGGCCGGTCAAGCAGGATGCGAGTGGGGGCGAAACGGGCCGGCGCAATCCGAGCGAGCCGAGCGACTCTTCGGTTTTCCGTGGGACGAGCGGCGGCATGGGACGCTTTCGGGTCGACGGCGTGCCGCGCGGCCGGCACGAGATCGTCGTCCGCCGCGAGGGGTTCGAGGAGGCGCGGCGTGTGGTCGAGTTCGAGAGCCGCACGCAGATCCTCTACGTCCGCATGCCGTCGTACGCGCAGCTCTTGGCGCGCTCGAAAGAGGCTCTGGCGGCGCGCCGGTGGTGCGAGGCGGGGGATTACATCGAACGTGCGGGCCGGGTGGCGCCGGAGGAGCCGGACCATCGTTACTACGGGGCGGTGCTGGACACTCTCCGGGGCGAGTATGAGCAGGCGGCGAGAATCCTGGAAGGGTTGTTATCGGCAAGCTATCGCGAGGCGGCAGTCTATCTGGCGTTGGCGGACCTTTCCCAGTACCGGCTCGACCGGCCCGGCGAGGCGGTCGAGTACCTCCGCGGCTATCTCCGGCGGACCGAAGACGGGAGCGCGCGGCGGCGGTTGCAGGAGCTTGAGCGGAAGACCGGGGACGGGTCACCGGACGAGGCGACATCGGAGTAAGCAAACGGAAGGGGGGGACGGTGAAAATCAAGAGGCGACGGGTAGGAAAAGGACTGTACGGACGCGAATCGGGTGAGTCTTTGATCCGACGTGCATGGAGGTGTGGGTGCGCCGTTGCGCTCTTCCTCATCGTGGGAGGCTTTGCCTGGTCCTCCGGCGGCTCGGTGGAGGAGCCGTTGCGCGTAAAGGCGCTCAACGGGGGAGCGCCGGTCTATTCGGGCTCGATGGACTCCGCCGAGTTGCTGTGGGACTTGGACGGCAGGCGGTATCTGATCTGGATCGACGGGGGGCAACTGAAGATGAAGCTCTCTTACGACGACGGGGAGAGCTTCGTCGATCCTCCCGAATCGATCGGTCGCGTGCTCGATCGCTATCGTGATGTCCGCGAGCTATCCGTCTATCCGGACATCGCTCTTGAGTGGTCGATCCTCTTCCTTGGGCGAACGGCAAGGAACGCCGGGCTATACGCGCTCCGTCTGGAGGACGGCGAGCTATCGGCGGAGCCGGCGGCGCGTGATGGAGCCAACG
>PWGF01000435.1 GCA_003554375.1 Spirochaetaceae bacterium | reverse complement strand
GGGGGGGCTCCGGGATGCGTGTGAGTGGATCGGCCGCCCCTCCAAACGCCCCCGGAAAGTGTAGCACTTTCGGGGATGCAGGTCGAATAGGTGAGCGGACGCGAGTCAGGTCAAGCGCATTGGGACAACGCGTATAGAAGCGCGGCGGCAAGGTATCTCCCCCCTGCTTCCTTCGGCCCTTTGGTACCGAGCTTTTGGGCTCCTCTGCGTCGGCTGCCGCGGCCATCGCGCCGCTTATCCGTCCGAAAGCTCGTAGTCTACAAGATCGACTCGTACCGAGCCGATGATGATGCGTGCGCGGATGTGGAGCGGGAGAGCGTCTTCGTCGTTGCTGAACCAGATTTCCAGGTCATCGCGCAAGCCGTGGATCCCTTCAAAATCCAGCTCTACATGGGCGAGCAACGCCTCCTGTTCCTCTTCGTAGACCGGTACGCTGATCCGCTCGTCCCGGGAGAGGACTTCCACCGGGACGGAGTGAATCTTATCATCCATCACCAACCGGGTCGTCAAACGGTCCGTGTGTGGGACGCGGTCCCGGACAAGCTCGATGAACGAGATACCGTCGTGGACGGGCCGGCCGGGTTGTATGGAGCTGACTTCCGGATCCTCGGAAGCCGAGCCGAACTGCCGGTCTGCATACCCCTCCTCAACGCGGATATCGTGGTCCCGCGGGTCCTGGACGGTACGGTTGTAATCCCACTCGCTCCCTTCGTCAGTCCACGTCTGCGTAGCAATGAAGTACCCGTCGGGGCCTACGTCCGAGAAGTACTCCGTGTAGACATTGAGAAACCCAATACCCGGGAAGGTCTCCATGACGAGTTTTCCGCTGGTGTGCCCGGCCCGCCCTTCTTGGTTATTGCGGGCGAAATACGCTTCCAAAGTCCCGATTCGGATGCCGAGGTACCTTACTTCGTATTCCAAACGCTCCTCATATCGTTCCGAGAGGTCGGCTGCCGGCGGTCTCTCTGCGAATGCCGAGGTGGCGACGACGGCGAGCAGGAGAACGACGGCGGCGATCCGGATGAACCTCATACGCCCGAGAGTATCACGGCGTAGCGGGACATATCCAGAAGCTGCGGGTGGGGCCGAGACGGCAAACGCAGTTGGCCCGGTACGGCTCTCCGTCGGCGGCGAGAAGACGATGAAACGAGTACTCCTCCCTATTTAGCACGCCGGCACGCGCCGCAGGCAACCGCCGAGGGAGGGCGGTCGCCGCCGCGCTTCCGGAGGCGGCATCCAACTGCGTTTGCCCTGGGAGGGCTGAGCCCCGCGGCGAACCCAGCTTCCGGCTTCGACAGAGGGGGGGAAAGAAGCTACACTGAACGACATGGAACAGCACCCTTCGTACTTGATGGGGTTCGATCTGGGTGGCACCAAGATGCTCTGCGGGGTTCTCAACAGCTCGTATGAGATCGTTTCGACCACCAAGAAGAAGACCGGCGACGCATCGCGGAGCGAAGAGACATTTGAACGGATAGTAGCCTGCGTGCAGGCGGCGCTCGACGATGCCGGCGTAGCGGCGTCGGAGGTAGTTGCGCTGGGGGTCGCCGCACCGGGTCCTATCGATCTTCGGACAGGCACGTTGCTTGAGACGCCCAACCTAGGGTTCCAGCAGTTTCCGTTGGCCGAGCGATTGAGCCGGGAAGTCGGAATAGACGTCCGGGTCGAAAACGACGTGAACGCCGGGCTGTACGGAGAGTATGTGAAGGGAGCCGCCGGCCGGTACCGCCACGTCCTCGGGCTCTTTCCGGGTACCGGGGTCGGAGGGGCCATCGTCATCGACGGCAAGCTCTACCGTGGTGCACAGGGAGGAGCAGGGGAGATCGGGCACATGATCATGCAGCTCGACGGACGGCTGTGCGGCTGCGGGCAGTACGGCTGTTTGGAAGCCATGGTGAGCCGCGGGGCGATGGCTCGTGAAGCGGCACTGCTCGTCACGAACGGCAAGGCACCGACCATCGCGGAGAAAGCCGGGACTGATGTCAGCAAGATGAGAGCGGGCGTGTTCAAGAAAGCAATCGATGCAGGCGACACCGAGGTGGCGCGACTGGTGGACCGCGCCGCCGACATCCTCGGGATCGGAATGGCTAACTGCGTGAATATATTCAACCCGGAAGCAATCGTTGTCGGTGGTGGGCTCGTTGAAAAGCTGGGGAGCTCGTATCTCGACCGGGCGGCTGCGAGTATGCGGTCGCACGCGATGAGTCATCTCGCAGCGGGCGTCGAGATCATTGCCGCAACCTTGGGCGATGACGCGGCGGTAGTGGGCGCGGCTGCGGTCGCGCATGAGCACGTTAGGGAGTCCCGTGGAGGCGGCCGGTAACGGAGGAGCCAATACCTATGAATCAGAGGGATGCGGCCTCGGCAGATGCTTCACGGTGGCTCACCTCGGTGATCGATGTCGGTTCGAGCGCGATCCGGCTGATCGTCGCGGAAGTGGATGAGGAGGGCGGGTGGCGTCGCCTCGATCGCGCCACGCGGCCGGTCGCGCTTGGCCGTGACGTGTTCTCCCGGGGGTTCATCAGCCGCGAGACGATGCTGCAGAGCATTCGCATCCTTACCAGCTTTGTCGAGCTCATCGAAGGGTGGGGGCTGTCGCCGGAACAGGTCAACGTCATCGGTACGAGTGCGCTCAGAGAAGCCAGAAACCGGGATACGTTTCTGGATCGCGTTTACATCCGAACCGGTCTTCAGATTGAGATCATTGAAGGGGTCGAAGAGAACCATCTGACCTACCTGGCGGTGCGACATGCCGTACGACTACTTCGCCCTACGTTTGAGCGGTCCAGCTCGTTGATCATCGAGGTCGGGGGCGGCACCAGTGAGATGATGATCCTCAACCGCGGGAGGATGGTTGCGGCCCATAGTCTGCGCATGGGCACCGTCCGCCTCCAGCAACAGTTTCGCCCCAGCGCCGACTTCGCCGGGGAGGTCAATACGTATCTTCGGGAAACCGTTCGAGCGACGGCGGAAGTGCTCGAAGCTGAGTTCGATCTCAGCAAGGTTCGCTATTTCGTGGCGGTCGGAGGGGAGGCGCGGATCGTCGCCCGAAAGGTTGGCCGGTTCGATTCGGCGATCGATCATTCTCGGGGTGCCGGTGAGCAGGCAACCGACGAAGAAGCGCATTTCGCCATAGTGGAAAAAGAGGATTTCTGTGAGCTCGTAGAGCGACTCCAGACGTTGCCGGTGGAAGCCCGCGTGCGAGAGCTCCGTATCAGTTACCACGAGGCGGAAACACTCATGCCGGCGCTGCTCATCTACCGGTATTTCCTGGAGACCACGAATGCACGGCAGCTTATTGTGCCCGAGGTGAGTATCCGGGAGGGGGTGCTTATCAACTTTGCGCTCGGGCAGAGTCATGCGCTCGAAGAGGAGTTCTACACGCAGGTAATTGCGAGCGCGATCGGCTTGGGCAGGAAGTACCACTTCGACGAGTCCCATGCTCGTCATGTGGCGGCGCTGGCCGGCTCGCTTTTCGATCAGCTTGGTGACGAGCACGGGCTTGACCGCCATGCGCGGCTGCTTCTGGAGGTAGCGGCCCTTTTGCACGATATCGGAAATTTCGTCCGGTCGAGCGGGCACCACAAGCACAGTCAGTATCTGGTTGCCAACTCCGAGCTCTTCGGGTTTTCGCGTGACGATATCCGGATTGTGTCGAACTTGGTTCGTTATCACCGGAAATCGCCTCCGGTAGCCAGTCACACCCCGTTTATCAGTCTGAGGCGGGAGCATCGCTTAATGGTGATGAAGCTTGGCGCGATCTTACGATTGGCCGACGCGTTGGACCGGAGTCACGGACAGCGTGTGAAGAGAGTGAAGCTGCAGATCGAGGACGGCGATGCCGTTCTCGATTGCGCGTACAGCGGTGATATCGCAATCGAGCGGTACGGGATAGAGCTGAAGGGTGACATGTTCGAGGACGTGTTCGGTTACACCGTCCGAGTGGTCTGATGGGGGCGCCTGCCGCGGCTCAGGCGGCCGGACCGAGGGAGCGGTCGTGATGGTTGCGCCGGCTATAGGGGCACCGGGATTAGCGCCCGGCGGCGGTAGGCGCCATACGGATAGCCGTGCAAGGATGGTATTCAGGATCCGGCACGGAGAGGCGCGGCGCGGATTGCAATAGACGGGAGCAGAGGAAGGACGATGAGGAGGCGGGAGCAGGGAACACAGAAGCGACCTGGAAATCCGACACAGTATGCCCCGGAGGATCGTCCGGAGCCGGTGCAGCTGTATTTCAACCGGGAGCTTTCGTGGATCGAGTTCAATGCTCGAGTTCTTGCGCAGGCGATGCGGAGCGACGTACCGCTTCTCGAGCGCTTGCGCTTTCTGTGCATTGTTTCGAGCAACTTCGACGAGTTTTTCATGGTTCGGGTGGCGACGCTCAAGCGCCAGGTGCAGCTGGGCAATTACGTTCGGTGTCCTTCCGGGCTGAGTCCGGTGGGACAGCTGCGAGAGATCGAGAAGCGCGTACGAGCCTTGGACGATCATGCGTACCACACGCTCGAAGCGACCATTCTTCCGGAGCTCAAGCGCTCGGGGATCGTGTTGGCGAAG
>PWGF01000468.1 GCA_003554375.1 Spirochaetaceae bacterium | reverse complement strand
TTCAGACTGGGTGACTATCCGATCCCCGCGAACTTCAAGCTCGTTGCGGAGCTGCTCGAACTTGGATCCGCTCGGGTACACGATCCGGCGCTTAGCCCCTCTGTTACTCATCGTGAAGAGATGAAACGGAAGATGAGCGACTTGGCTCTTTTTAACGCCGACGATTCAGCGCAAAGCGTTCTTGAACGCATAGATCACAACAAGGACAGGGGGTAGGAAATGAGGACTCTATTCGCTATTGCGATCACCATTACGGTGGTTCTTCTGGTTCTCAGCGGAACCGCGTTCGCTCGTGGTCAGGCAGAGCTCGACGAGGTAGAGCGTGTCGAGCCGGTTGAGCTCGTATTCGCCACGAGTGTCTCGACACCGAACCTCCATCCATACAATGAGGTATCGGATGCTCGAATGCGGCGGAGTCCGCTGATGTATGACTGTCTGGTCGATTGGACCGATGACTTCGGAGTCGAACCGGCTCTGGCCGAACGGTGGGAATACGACGGGAATATACTCCGGTTCCACCTCCGCGAGAACGTACTGTTCCACGACGGAACTCCGATGACGTCCGCGGATGTGGTGTACTCTTTGGGGAAAGTGCTGGAATCTCCGGGAGCCGGCTTCTATTCTCAGATTCTGGACGTGACCGCGGTCGACGACATGACCGTCGAGCTCGAGCTCACTACGCCGTCCGACGCTCTGTTGGCAGCACTCGGCGGGCGGTACGCCTATATCGTCCCTGAGGGCGCGGACGAGGATCATGACCTCTCAGTGACGGCGATCGGTACAGGCCCGTTCAAAGTGGACAGATTCGCGCAAGGTGAATCGCTTCGCCTCGTCAAGAATGAGGACTACTGGCGAGCGGACGAAGTAGGCGTCGATGTTCTCACAATCGTAATCGTGCCCGACGAAGCGTCGATTGCCGCAGGGCTGCGAACCGGAGAGATCGACGCGGCGATCTTCGAGGATGCCCGCATTGCCCGCTTGGTGGAAGGCCGGGCCGGGATCACGGTTTTCGAGGAGACGGCTGCTCGCTGGGATATTCTGGACTTCTTCGCACTCGATAGGGAGCCGTGGAACAACGTCAGGCTTCGGCAGGCAATATCCGCCGCTATAGATCCGGAAGCGGTCATGGAGCTCGCGATCGGGGGAAGAGGCACTCTTGTAGGTGGGCATCCTCCCGCACTGTGGGGCGCCCTCCCGTTCGAAGACGCTCCGTATGGACGTCGGGATATAGATCTGGCCAAGCAGTTGCTCGAGGAGTCGGGAGTCGACACGAGCGGAGCATTCAAGCTTATCTCGATTCAAGGCTACGGTGCTTTGAACTCCGGGGCTGAGGTTATCGTCGACCAGCTCGGTGAGCTGGGGTTGGATGTCGAGATCGAAATCATGGAGCTCGGCGTTTGGATCGATACATTCGTGAATCGTAATCACGAGACATTCTCGATGAACTCGTGGGGAGGGTGGATCGACCCTGATCAGCTCTACTTCAACCATTTGCACATGCAGCCCGGCGGCCGTGACTTCCGGATCTGGAACAACGAGCAGGTCTCGCAGCTTCTGGATGATGCGCGAGCAAGCGTAGACCGTGCGGAGCGTGAAGAGATCTACTACGAGCTTCAGAGGATACTGGTCGAAGAAGTTCCGTGGATTCCCCTCTATTCCGCCGACTTCGTCGGGGCTCATCGGAACAACGTAGGCAACTGGGGAGTTCACCCGTCGGGGTTCTATCACGATCTCCGCTGGGTGACGGTCCAGGCTGACTAGTTGATTAGATGGGGATGTGGTTGTCGGAATCGTTGAGCGGCTGCTTCTAGGGGCGGCTCGCTCAGCGTTCCGCGGGCTCTGTGTGAACGTGGAAGCGAAAACCGAATGGCTGTTTACATCCTGCGCAGGCTGATCTACGGCTTGGGTACGGCCCTGGGCCTTGTTCTCCTGGTCTTCGGCCTCATGAATCTGATTCCCGGTACGGTTGTCAGTCAGTTGATAGATCGCGCGGCCGGCACGAGTCCGGAGCGATTGGCCGAGGTAGAAGCGTTTCTCGGCCTCGACCGTCCGTGGTACGTACAACTGTCGTCGTGGCTACTGGACGTGCTCCGCGGAGATCTGGGGATATCGTGGCGTTCTCGCATCCCGGTGGTGCAACTCCTGTTGCCGCGGCTCGCGGTTACGCTGGAGTTGGCTGCCATGTCGGCACTCATCAGTTCCATCGTCTTAGGCGTGCCCGGCGGACTAATTGCGGCGACATACCGCAATTCGTGGCCCGATGCGCTGGTGCGGGTTGCTTCTCTCGCCGTGCTCTCGGTTCCTGTCTTCTGGATGGGATCCATGTTCATCCTGGTCTTCTCCACGGCGCTTGGCTGGTCGCCGCCGCTCACGTGGGTTTCTCCGCTTCAGGATTTTGGTGCGAACATGCGAATGATGATTCTTCCGGCTACCGCGCTGGGATTAGTCGGCGCGGCAACGCTGGTGCGCATGACGCGGAATTCCATATTGGAGGTGATGGGGCAGAACTACATCCGGACTGCCAGAAGTACCGGTGCCTCGGAACAGCGTATTCTCTTGGGGCACGCTTTGCCGAATGCGCTCATCCCGGTGGTTACCATGGCGGGGCTTCAGTTTGGGTTCTTGCTCGGCGGCGCGGTCGTTATCGAGGAGGTATTCTCACTGCCGGGCGTGGGACGCCTGCTCTTGCAAGCCATTTCACAACGCGACTACCCGGTAGTGCAGGCGTGCGTCCTTACGATCGGGGTCCTCCTTATTCTTCTGAATATCTTGATAGACGTCCTGTACGCATATCTGGATCCGCGGATCAAGCTGGGAGACTGACGGTGGCTGATCGCCCGGTTCGCAACGACACAGAGCGCTCGACCCGATCGTGGGTTGTTTCGATCGCACAAGGAATCCGTGACGAGCCGGTTCTGAGCACCGGGTTCCTGATAGGAGCGATCATTGTACTCATTGCGTTGGTGCCGCAGGCATTTGCAACACATAGCCCCCGAGCAACCAACGCGCTGGCGGCGCTGCAGGGGCCTTCTTTCGACCATTGGTTCGGCACCGATACGCTCGGACGCGATGTCTATAGTCGCGTAATCTACGGTTCTCGCACGTCGATCATGATCGCCGGTAGCTCGGTCGGCCTTGCGCTCATAATTGGTGCTACGCTCGGCTTGATCTCCGGGTTCATCGGCGGTTTCTTGGATCAGTTGTTGGGTCGCATAATGGACATCGTCTTCTCATTGCCTCCGTTGCTGTTAGCCATCGCTATCGCGGGGATCCTGGGGCCGAGCGTTCGCAATGCCATAATGGCCATAGGCATAGTCTACACGCCCCATTTCTTTCGCGTTGCCCGCAGCGGAGCGATCGTCATGTCGGCACGGCCTTTCGTGCTGGCGTCTCGTCTCATCGGAGTCGGCAATCGACGGATCCTCATCCGGCACATACTGCCTAATGTTTCCGCCTTGCTGACCGTTCAAACCACCGTAAGTCTTGCCTATGCGATACTTCTGGAAGCTTCGTTGAGCTTCCTTGGGCTCGGAGTGCAACCGCCGAATCCATCTTGGGGATCCATTTTGAACGAAGGAAGGCCGTTTCTCCAGTTGAGCCCTTGGGTATCCATCTTCCCGGGACTGATGATTTTGCTTTCGGTGTTGGCTGTGAACCTGGTGACGGACAGGTTGCGGGACCGGTGGGATACGAGTCTGGCGCAGGAATAGCGGGACGATAAGCGGAACGTGCGTGAGGCTTGTTTTGCATAGAGCACTGCGTACGAGAAGGAGAAGAATCTGGATGGTTGAAGCAGCCGATACATTTCGTCTTGGAGCAGGTCGCGGCTCGGATCCACCTCCGCCTGAGGTTGTTCTGGAGGTCCGCGGATTGCGCACGTGGCTTCGTCCTTCGGGAGGCGACAGTTGGATACAGATAATCCGGGAGGTGAGTTTTTCGCTTCACCGAAATGAACGGTTGGCGATCGTCGGTGAATCGGGGAGCGGAAAGTCTGTTACCGCTCTGTCCATCACGAGGCTTCTCGATCCCAAGGCGTCGTTGGTTACGGGAGAAGTGTGGATCGACGGCCAGAATGTCCAGGCCATGACGGAACGAGAGTTACGCACCGTTCGGGGAAGACGCGTGGCAATGGTATTCCAGGATCCGATGACCTCCCTCAACCCGGTCAAGCGCGTGGGGGACCAGATTGCAGATGCAATACAGATGCACAGCACCACCTCGCGGAAAGCCGCCTACGCTCAAGCCGTGCGTCTTCTCGAAGAGGTCCAGATCCCGGCACCAAAACAGCGAGTGAGGTGTTACCCTCACGAGCTTTCCGGAGGTATGCGCCAGCGGGCTATGTTTGCGCTTGCGCTTTCGATGGGGCCGGATGTGGTTATCGCCGACGAGCCCACGACCGCACTCGATGTCACGGTACAGGCTCAAGTGATCCGAATCCTGAAGGAACGGGCACAGTCCCGAGGCGCGGCTACTATCCTCATCACGCATGATCTCGGCTTGGTTGCCGGTTTTGCGGAAACCGTACTGGTTATGTACGCAGGCCGTATCGTGGAAACAGGACCG
>PWGF01000537.1 GCA_003554375.1 Spirochaetaceae bacterium | reverse complement strand
GATATTCCGATCCGATCGGAGAACTCCCGTTGCGTCATTCCGACGCGTGCGCGAATCACGCGGATATACTTCCCCATTTCCTCCATTGCCGCGGCCTCATCGCGCTCAATCTGTTCGTGAATCTCCTGGTCCGTCGTCGCGTCAACGCGGTCGACGTCGATGCGGCCTTGCGGAAAAGAGGAGAGATCGTTCTGATCAACGGTGACGCGTACGTCTTTCATGGTCCAACACCTCTCTCGTATTCGCTTTTCGTGCGGAGATGATGCGAGTTAGGGATCCGCGGCGGGAAAACACAACAACGAAGAGCCGTCCATCAATCCGTCCACGAAGCACGAAACGAGTTTCACCGTACTCCCAACGGTCGTCAATAAAAACATCGCGATCGGCATCGGCAAATGCCCGAGTCACTTATGCAAAATCGAATCCTCGCTCCGCATAACATCGATCACTCTTCTCCGGATCCCATTCAAACTCCACCTTAAAACGGTAGTTCATTGGACGACAGGAGTCAAGCTCCTTTTGCGACCTCGACCGCGAACTACCTTGGCACAACTCGCAGTCCTCGTGAAACGCCCGGCGACTGCGCGGCTGGCCGGGAACGAGAAAGCCCACCCAGTCGATCATCGTAGCAACGGCGGCAAGATCATCCGTATCATAGCCGACGCTGTACGGCGCGCCCGCAATCGGTCCCACGCCAGTACCGACTACCATGTCCACCGAGACACCCAACCGTTCGAAGCGCTCGACCACCCCGACGTGGGCAAAGCCGAGCGCTCCGCGTGGATCGCCGTTCATCGCTTGCTCTCCGAGATGGCTCCCCCTACAATGCGGTGGTGGAGGCCGCCCCCCAGGAGGCCTGGGCCATCGGGTCCCTCTGCCTATCCGCCCGGGGCCCTCGGGTCCGAATGACAACGAAGGCAAGGAGAGCTGAGTGAAGACAAAGAGAGTTCTGGTCTTCTTCCTGTCACTCATGGTGGGCATGGTCGTTCTTGCGCTTGCCTTCTCCGATCAACTGAACGAGCTCTTCGATAGCCCGGCACTGTACCGGCACGTTCGCTTCGTCCACATTGCTGCCGCCACGCTCTTCTTCGCGAACGCCGTCGTCGGCATTCTGTGGGAGCGGAGAAGCCTTGCA
This sequence comes from Spirochaetaceae bacterium, assembly GCA_003554375.1. GTDB lineage: Bacteria > Spirochaetota > Spirochaetia > DSM-27196 > SKKC01 > PWGF01. The sequence goes on along the minus strand of PWGF01000537.1, from coordinate 3,443 downwards.
TCAGGACGCCCAGCCGTCATCGTGCACACCTACGATACGGTCACCTGGCTTGATGCCCGTTTCTCCTCCCCGATGATCGTCGTTTCCATCGTCGCCGGTATTATGCTCAGCGTCATGCTCGGCGATATGTGGCAGATCGGTTGGCTCTCGTCGGCGTTTCTCCTTTTTGTTTTCTCCGGCGTGGTCTGGGTTGGAAGCGATATTCCTACGCAGTACAAGATCAAAAGGCATATCGCCGGTGTTGATGCGGACGCTCAGGCGCTTCCCCCGGAGCTCACGCGGCTTCTCACGTTGCGCCTATGGATATCGACGGCAGGAGTCCTTCCGCTTGTTGCCGTCTTCGTCCTCATGGTGTACAAGCCCGAGATCACGCCGGTCGGTCAGTGGTTCCGGTAATGCCGGTCGGACCATCCGATCGTGGCATCACGCCGATCGTGGTATCACGAGCCCGAATACGGCGGTGCATCGTGCTCGGGCCGGCCGAGTGCCGAAGCGCGGAGCGGACCGTTGAGCCCCGCGAGATCCAGGCTGATCTTCCAGAGCCTGCCGGCGGCCGCTCTGTCCAGCGCAGGCGGTGCGGGATTCTCCGGAGTGGTCAGGTTGAAGAACTTCCCACTGATGCCGTCAACCTCCGCCGATACGCCCAGGTAGTACAGCGCGTCGGCGGAGATGGTAGCGGACCGGAAGTTCCGTTCCAGGATGTTGCGTTTGTACCACCGGTAGAGCGCCCCGTTTTCCTTCCCCGATTCGGTCCTGACGGCTCCCGGGTGCACTGCGTTGATCGTCACGCTGCTTCCCTCGAGCAACTCATCGAACGTGAGCATTGCGAGGAGTTGCGCCAGCTTCGCCGAACCGTAGCTCCGAAGGCCGGAGTATCTACAGGACCTCCAGTTCAAATCGTCCAGGTGCAGTCCCCACGGAGCAAACCGGTGCGCTTCGGAATTGACCAGAAGCACCCGCCCGCGGCTCTGAGCGCGCAGCTTGTCTCGGATCAGATTGTTGATCACGAATGACGACAGGTAGTTGACCGCAAACACAGTCTCCAGACCGTCGACCGTTTCGACGCGGCGCGTCAGGTACGTGCCGGCATTGTGGATCAACACGTCGATCGGTTCTTGGAGTTGCGACAACCGGCGCCCAACGCGGTGCATGTCGTCCAACCGGCTGAGATCCGCGATGATCTCACGACAGCGGACTCCGAATTCGCTCTCCATCTCCCGGCAGACCGCGTGTGACCTCTCCGCGTTCCGGTTGACACAGAGAAGATCGGCGCCATGGCGGGCGTACGTGCGAGCGGTGGCGTATCCGATCCCGGATGTTGCTCCGGTGATCACTGCCAGCCGACCCGCGCAGTCAGTGCTACACTGTCTGGGATCGGCCTTGTTGTTCCGCGCCATGGCACGCATATCGGACCACCGATATGCCTTGATGTACCGCCGTACTCGGCTTTTACTTCGCATCGACCTTATCCATAATCCGCGCGGCATTTCACTGGAACGACGGTACGGGCGGGAAGAGCCGGTCTCGCGCCGACATGAGCTTCTCGCAGGTGTCCATGTCCTCGTCCACGCGCACCAGGATGATGGGATTCATGCCGCGATCGGCGATCTGCTTCATGTTCGACTCCTGCCGGAATGCCCTCCGTGAAGCGCCGATGACAAACTGCTCCGATTCATCGACCACGTACCCGTACAGGTTGCCGTTGGAATTAAGCTCCAAGTAGTGGTGGTAGATCTCTCTTCGCGTGATATAGATCTGGCCTTCCAGGAAGTCTCCCACCCGTATCGTGACCGTGACCCCCGGCTTCCCATCGCCGTCCGCATCAAGAAGATCGGGGTCGTTCGGATCGGTCGATAGCGGCTTTGACGGGTCCCCGGCGATACCGAGCAGCGCGGGAGACGCGGGACGATACAGCTGCCACCGGCCGTCGTTCCAGGATAGCTCGACTTCCTGGGCCGGCGGCCGAATGGCACGGGTGGCCGCATCGCTGAAGACCGCTTCAGAGCCCATCCTGTTGAGTATCTGCTGGGCGTGGCAGAACGAGTCGATCTGCAGGAGCCTGCCGTTCCGGATCCGGAACTCGGTGAAGCCGTACGATACCACGAAGGTCAGCATCGGTTTCTTCGTAGTCACGTCCTGGTAGGCCACGACGTCATAGTGGGCATAGCGCCCCTCGACGGCTCTCATAGCCGCTTCAAGAGTCCGCGGAAGAGTCCAGTTAGGGTCCGACTCCGGAAACGTATAGAGTGGAGACTTGGGCCATGACAGGAGTCTGAAGTTACCGGAAAGACCGCCCCGCAGAAGGGAAACCAAAGCCCGAAGGCGACCCTGAGACGATGCCACTACGCAAACCTCTGCCGGGAAGATACTGCAAACAGGCGTAACGTGCAATGCAGTAGTCTCGCTTGAGAGGACTGCGGCCCGCAACTCAATGCCCCCGCAGCGAAGCGAGGCGTCCGCCGCACGCGGACCGAAGCCCCGGAGAGCTCGGTCCTGGAAACCGGGGGGGCGGATGAGCCTGGGAGCTGAGGGTCAGGCGGAGGGGCGCCGGTGCCGGAGGCAGCGGCGCGGGCAACCTGCGGCCGACGCCTCCCCTCCCGCGGCCGGTCGCGAGCTGCAGGATGCGCCCAGATCCACAGGTTCCTTATGTGTTAGAAGTGATTGCCCAGCGAGATAATGCCGCGCACCCTCCCGGAATCGCGGACTGCCACCTCCGTCCGAAGCCCACCGATCGGCGTATTCGCAGCAGCTCCAACGCCGGCGCCCCAGACCGGCGAGAGTTGCGCAAGACTGCCGGCGATCGCTCCCTCGGCGATCGCCGAGGCATCGGCCTCGCTTACCGCGCCGCCACCGACCCGAAGCGTAGCAAACACACGGTCGCGGAAAAGCTCGGGAAGCGGCGCAACTGCCGCCCGGTACTGAACGGTGCCGGTGGCGAGCGTGCGTGCCGGGCGCTCATGCCGCAGATATCCCGGCATGTCCTGGATGCCACCGAGTCGCGGCTTGTCCCAAAGCGGAGCGTGTGAATCGAATGCGCTCGCTACGCGCAGATGCACTCCGAGCGTGTGCGCCACCGCGGGCGATCGATAACCGCGGAAATCAAGCTCCCCCACCCGGTATTCCTTTGTGCCGCCCCACCGTTCTTGAAAATCGCGATATTGCGCCGACCAGTGAGTCCCCTCTTTGGGAAACGGAAACCGGTCGAGCGTGTCCTGTTCAACGCCCGCCATAACTGCGGCGAGTCGCCCCGACTCTTGCCCGTACTCCGCTTCGATGTCGTACCGCGGCCGAAACGTATATCCGCCGAAGCGATAACCGAGCCACGGGAAGAGAGAGCCGGCTGCTTGAATCCCGACCTGTGCCTCGACCGAGCCGGCGGTCACGCGGTACTGCTCACTCGGACGCCCGGTCTCGTGGCGGACCTGGACGATATCGTCGAAACG
>PWGF01000033.1 GCA_003554375.1 Spirochaetaceae bacterium | reverse complement strand
GGGGCCGCGCACGGGTGGCGGGGGCCGCGCACGGGTGGCGCTGGTCGCCACGGGTGAGCCGGCCGTGCACGGGTGGCGGGGGCCTCACGGATGGCGCTGGCCGCCACGGCTGGGCCCGGCCGCCACGGGTGGCGCTGGTCGCCACGGGTGGCCCGGCACCCACGGTTAACGCCGGCCCCCACGGGTGGCGCCTGCCTTCACCCCCGGCGCTCCCGCCACCGCTCCCAAAGCTCCGCCCCCGGGCGGGTGGGCGCGGCCGCCACGGATTACGCCGGCCCTCACGGGTACCGCCGGCCCCCATAGGTAGCGCTAGCCCCCACGGGTGGCGCGGCTCCCACGGGTGGCGTCGGCCCCACGGGTGGGCCCAGCCGCTACGGGTGGGCCCCGCATCACCCCCACCCCGGAATCAGCTCCAACCTCCGCGCAAGCGCGACCGCCGCCGTGCGCCCGGCCGCTCCGAGCTTGCCGTAGATGTTGCTCGTGTGCCACTTCACCGTCCCCGGAGATACAAAGAGCCGCTCGGAGATCTCCTGATTCGACAGCCCTTCCGCCACCAAGCGAAGCACGTCGAGCTCGCGGTCGGTCAGCGGCTCTACAAGCTCCGCATGCGCGTATGTGGGCGTTCCCGAGGGCTCGCGGCGCGGCGAGCAGACCGCGTCCGGGTCCAAACCGTAGTCCGCAAAAGTTTGCCGGTATCCAAGCGGCGCACCGAGCGCGCGAGCTTCGGTGGTCCGCCGCTCAGCGGCGCGCCGCGCCCCGGCGTACGCCTCGAGTGCCGCCCGGGCAAGAAGCGTCTCCAGGAGAAGCGCTCGATAGTCGCCCTCTCGCGCGCTCGACTCGACCACTCCAAGCTGCGTGCGCGCCCGATCGACGTCGACGGTTGCCCCGGCAATTCCCGCGTTGCAGAGAACGAGAAAGGCCGGTTCCCGTCCCGGCCGGACCGGTTCTTGCGGCGAGACTCCGAGCTCCGCGAGGAGCTCCCCGGCACGCAGAAGCTCCCCACGCGCGGCGACGATACGCGCCTTCCGCACCGCGGCAGGAAACGTGATGAACGTGGGGAGACCGAGGTTCCGGTGAAGCTCCTCTATGCGGGCGACCGCTTCCAGGGCGCCCCCGTAGTCGCCGCGCGAGAAAGAGAGTGCCGCCTTGAAGAGAGAGTTCCACGCGAACGAGGGCTTCTCCGGCTCGCTCAAGATGAGCCCTCGCTCGATGCAGCGCTCCGCCTCATCGAGCTCGCTCTTTTCCCGGAGGAGCTCGCCCAGAAGGGTCCAGAGAAGTCCCACCCGGCTCTCGCGCGCGAAGCCCTCGCGGTCCGCCAGGCGAAGCAGGCCCGTAGTCAGCTCTTCGGCCTCGCGAAGACGTCCCATGTAGTACAGGGCCGTGGCTGCCTTGAACCCGGTGCTCAGAACGAGGTAATGGTTTCCCACCTTCTGGTTGATCGTGTGAGCCTCCAGGTAGTACGAGTAAGCCCCTTTGGGATTTCCGGCAAAGAGCCGCGCATCACCGGAAATGACCGCTACGTTGCTTCGCCAGAAACGCCTCCGCTCCGGAAGGAGACTCAACGCGCGCTCGGCTTCCCGGAGCGCACTCTGCGCCTCCTGCCGGTATATGAACGTGTACGCGCGTACCACCGCGAGCATCCCCGAGACCTCTCCGCCCTCGTCTATGTCCGACTCCAGCGAGCGCTCGGCGTGCTCGATCCCGCGGTGCACCAGGGAAAACCAAGCGCGGTACGCGCCCAGCCGCGGATGCCGCCGCACCGCTGCCACCGGGAGTTCCTCCAGACAGCGCACCAGCAGTTGCGGTCCGTCGCTCTCAAGCCCCTCTTCCAATCGATCGTCGAGGATCTCGGCAACCCGGTCTTGCCGGCGTGCGCCGGCGAAGTGCCGCACCGCCTCCGCCGTTTCCCCGTGCTTCAGAAACCACTCCGCCGCGCGCTCGTGCAGCGCCGCCGGCCCCTCCGGATACCGCTCACGCAACCGGGCCTCCAACACCTCCCGGAAGAGCGGGTGGTAGCGATACCAGGTCCGATCTTCGTCAACCGGCTCGACGAAGAGGTAGTCTCGCTGCAGGCGCGCCAGCGTCTGCGCCGCGGGTGTTTCACCGTCAGTGACCGCGCCACAGAGCGCTGTTGAGAAGCGCTGGAGAATCGAGGTGCGGAGCAGGAACTCCCGGACCGCTTCCGGCTGCCGGTCGAGCACCTCCTCGGTCAGGTAGTCGAAGATAAGCCGCCGGCCTTCGGCCCCGCCGGCACCGCCGCTCCGGCCGGCCCGCGCCTCCCCGCTCGGCCCGGCCGCACCGGCGTCACCATCACCCCCGCCGCCGTTCATGTCCGCGCCATCGGGTCCAATGAGTTGCCTGTGAGCGACGGCAAGCTCCATCCCCGCCGGCCACCCTTCGGTCATACGGTGAATTCCGTCCAGCTCGGCGTCGCCGAGCTCGATCCCCTTCACGTCCCGGAACAGCTCTACCGTCTCCGCTTTCCGAAAGGCAAGCTGCGCCTGACGAATCTCACGAACAAGACCGCGTCCTCGCCACCGGGAAAGCGGCCACGGCGGTTCGGTTCTGCTTGCAACCGCCACATGCACCGTCGGCGGTAAGCTCTCCAGGAAGAAGAGCATCGTCTCGTGGATAGCAGTTTCCTCTATCACGTGGTAATCATCCAGGACCAGGATGACCGGCTCGTCCGCCGCGAAGAGATCGTTCAGGAGCGAGACGAGAAGCGCGCCCCCTGCGGCCCCCTCCCTCGCTCCCGGGCCGGTTCCGGAGCTCGCGCGCAACGCCTCCAGTGCCGCGTGGCCGACTCCGGGCAACGCTGTCTGCAACGCCGAAATGAGGTAGAGCCAGAATCGATCCGGCTCGTTGTCGTTCTCATCAAGCGAATACCAGGCCGAACGGCCGCGCCGCTTGTTCACCCACGCGCGGCAGAGCGTCGTCTTCCCATACCCCGCCGGGGCGACGATCAAGGTGAGCGGGCGCGCAAAAGCCACAGCCGGGGCGTTCGCGCCCAGAGCACCCCCAGGGCCGCTCACGGCCGGCGCCCCGGACATAGCTCCGGCCTCGGCTTCCAACCCAGCGGAATCGCCGGCCGCTGCCTTGGTTTCCGCCTCGCCCGTACCCGGCGCTCCGGACGCGGCCGCCGCCGTCTCCGTCTCCGCGCCGATCCCGCCCGCTCGCTCTGCCCCGGCCGCCGGCTCCGGCCCGCTCACGTCCTCGATTCCGGAGCCCGAAGCCGCTACGAGCCCCTGCTCCAGCGCCTGCATCAGACGCGGCCGCGCCAAGTGTTCGGCGCGCTGCGGTGGGACTGCGGTCTTGATCTTGAGCACAGATGAAATCACCGCTCCGAACCTCCGACAAGCCGGCGCCGGCCGGCCCCAAACCTCGCCCTCCCCCAACCACCCCGGACAAAACCTTACCTTTGGCAGGGGCGCCCCCGCGGAAGATACAATATGCTACGGGAAAACGCTACGCAAGGAGATACCTTATGAGCCAACAAAAAATGATATTCTTCGGAGCCGGAGTCCTCGGAAGCCTGTACGCCGCCCGGCTCAAGGATGCCGGCGTCGACGTAACGATCGTCGCTCGCGGCTCACGCTATCAGGAGATCAAGGAACACGGCATCGTGCTCGAGCACTTCAAGACCGGCGGGCAAACCACCACGCCGGTTCGTGTTGTGGATCGAATGCCGGAGGACGAGTACTTCGACGCATGCATCATCATGGTGCGAAAGGAGCAGCTTGCCGATGCGCTTCCCTCCCTCGCCTTGAACCGGCAGATCCCGACCTTCGTATCGATGGTGAACAGCGCCGAAGGCCCGGAGGAGCTCATCCACGCCCTCGGCCGCGAGCGCGTTCTTCTGGGTCATGTCAATGCCGGCGGAGAGCGCGACGGGCACGTCGTTCGCTATATGACGGCAGCCGAGATGACGATGGGAGAGCTCGACGGCGCCGTCACCGACCGGCTGCGCCGCCTCGCCGAAATCTTCAAGAGCGCCGGATTCCCGGTCGTTCTCAGCTCGAACATGGACGCCTGGAAGCGCTACCACGTGGCGCTCGCCATCCCCATTTGCACCGCCATGTATATGGCCGGCGGAGACAACTACCGGCTCGCCAAGAGCCGCAAGGGGATCCGGATGTTCGTCATCGCCATGCGAGAGGCGATCGGAGCGCTCCGGGCCGCCGGCTATCCGGTACAGCCGAGCAAGCTCCGTCTCTTCGGCGTACTCCCGAGCTGGATCCTCGTTCCTCTCTTCCGTCGCGTGATGCGAATGGAGCTCATGGACATCGGCGGCGCCCGGCACGCGCGAAACGCTCGCGGCGAGATGACCGTGCTTGCAGCGGAGCTCCGAAAGCTCATCGAAGCGAGCGGCGTCCCCACGCCCACCCTCGACGAGCTCTACCGCTACCTGGACCCGGCGGTGCCTCCGGCGATTGTCTAAACCGCCCCCGACCTGTGCCCAGCCGGCGCGACGCACGGGCGGCGTCGGCGCCACGGGCGGCGTCGGCGCCACGGGTGGCGTCGGCGCCACGGCTGGCGGAGGCCCCTACGGGTGGGCCCCGCACCCACGGGTGGGCCCGGGCGCCACGGGT
>PWGF01000392.1 GCA_003554375.1 Spirochaetaceae bacterium | reverse complement strand
TCTCGATCCGGTCCGGGGCAAGTCCCGCCATGCCGCCCCTGAGCGCCCGATAATAGAGCATGAAGTTGGTTCCGGCGAGAAGCATGAAGACCGTAACTACGACCTCTACGTAGGCGCTTCCGAAATGCTCGATGCTCTCGCTGTACGGGAGATAGCCCCCGGTCGGCATGGTTCCGAAAGCGGTGGTCAACGCGTCGTACCAATCGAGCCCGCCCGCAAGCAGCAGCGCCACCAGCGTGCCGGTGAACCCTACGTACAAGAACCACAGGACCTTGGCCGTCTGGGTTATCTTGGGTGTGAACTTCTCCAATGTGGGCCATGGCGCCTCCGCTTTGACCAGGTGACGCCCGCCCCACCCCAACAACGGCAGCAGCGCGACCACCAAGACAATGATTCCCATTCCCCCCAGCCATTGCGTCAGCTGGCGCCAGAAGAGGATGCTGCGCGGAAGCGCTTCGATATCGGTGAGGATCGTAGCGCCCGTGGTAGTGAAGCCCGAGATCGACTCGAAAAACGCATCCACCGGCGCCGGAATGGCTCCGGAAAGGTAGAATGGAAGCGCGCCGGCCACCGCACTTCCGACCCAGCCAAGCGTCACGATCAGGGGCGCATCACGCGGGCTTATCTCGGCCTCGCGAAAACGCCCGCGGAGAAAGATGCCGCCACCGATGCCCCCAAAGACCACGAACGGTACGGCAAACGCCGGCACAACCTCATGCTCCTGGTACACGAGCGCAACGACAATCGGCGCCAGGAGAAAAAGGCCCACCATCCCCACGATCAGCAAGACCACGCGGATTACGTTCTTAAGATTCATGCGCGCTCCCTGGAGGAAATGCTACACGACGCCCACGGACCACGGGCCCTCCCGACCACAGGCTCTCCCGATCACAGGCCTTCCCGAGCACACGTCCTACCGACGCTGACACTCTACCGGCCGCAGGACGCTGCGACCGGAGGGCGCTCCCGACCGGAGGACCGAACTACACAACGACCCCGGGTTCCTCTTGCGTGGAGGGAGGATCGCACAGCTCCTCGAGCTTCTCGAGCGAGCCCTTTCGACACACAGCGACAAGCTGATCGCCCGCGGCGGGAACATAGGCGCCCGACGGAACCGCCACCTCCCCGTCGCGCTTTACCGACACAAAGAGGGTATCCTCCGGCAGCCGAAGCTGCGTCAGCGTGTGGCCGATCAGTCTGCTTCGTTCTCCCAGGGTGACCTCGACCACTTGGACCCGGCCGTCGAAGATGCTCCGGACGCTGCGCAGGCGGCCGCTTCGAATCCTACTCAAGATCGAATCGATCACTGCGTTCTTCACGCTCACCGATACGTCGATCTTGAGCTGAGCGGCAATATTCGCGTACGCGGCGCTCTTGACCAGGACCATCGAACGGCTCACCCCCAGAGAGCGCCCGTAGAGGGCGGTAACCATATTCAGCTCCTGGTTTTCCGTCGTCGCGATCAATAGATCCGCACCACCAAGGCGTTCCTCGTGAAAGATGCCTTCGTCGGTAACGTCGGCGTTCGTGACGAGCGCATTCGGGAAGCGCGCCGACAGCTCCTTACAGCGCTCGTAGTTCCGCTCTACGAACTGAACGCGACGCCGCTTGCGCGGCCGCTTCTTCCGGCGCCGTCCGCCGCGGGTCGGTTCCCGCTCGCCGATCAGCCCTTCCGCGGTCAACTGGCCGACCTTCCCTCCCCCTACGATGATGATGTCCTCGAGCCACGTATACTGTTTGCCGAGCTTGGGAAAGAGCTTTGTGAAGTCCTCCTCTCGGCCCACCATATAGAGCATATCCCCTTCGCGAATGACGGTGTCACCATCCGGGATGAAGTACTTCTGCCCCCGGACGATGACGGCCACGATCAGGGAGACATCCGCCCGGCTCATGACTTCATGCAGCGCCAGGTCCACGAACGCAAAGCGCTCGGTTACCGGAATGCTCCGCATCTGCAGATCCGACGTCTCGAATAGCAGGACGTCGCTCATCGCCCCGTGCTTCACGCTCGTGAGGATCTGGCGCGTCGCCTCGACCTCCGGATCGACGACGTAGTCGATTCCGAGGAACTGCTTTCCCGAGACGCGTGCCGCGCTGTAGTCGATGTTTCTGATCCGTGCAATCCGGACTCCGGCGGCGAACTCACTGGCAACCATCCCGCAGGAGATCATGTTCACCTCATCGGAGGCGGTCACCGCGATGAAGTGGTCCGCCTCATCCGCGCCGGCCGAACGGAGCGTCTCCAGGTTATTGGCCATGCCGGTAATTACGAGGCAGTCCAGCCGGTTCGAGAGCACGCGAGCCCGCTCGGGATCACGCTCTATAAGCGTTACGTCGGCTCCTTCGTCCGATAGCTCCGTCGCCAAATGGCTTCCCACAATCCCGCCGCCCGCGATCACCACGTTCATGGGACGCAACTCTACGCATCGTTCCTCACTGAGTCAACGAAGTCAGCGTCCGGCCGTGACCGGTCTCGCTTCATTCTTGTACCGGAGCACGCGTGTGCCGGAGCCCGGCGGTAGATATTGACCTTCCCTTCCCTGCCAAGCAATTCTTACAGTAGCAATGCCGAAGGACGAACACCTGCCGCAGCACGGATCTTCTTCGACGCCCCGCGGTGAAGCCGGGCTCTCCGGCGGCGGCGAGCTATCGACTGGAGAGCTCAGTCAGGAGGCTGGCCCAGAGGATGTGTGGGAACAACCCGAGATGGTTTCGCGGTTCGCGAACGCGGGAGCGAGCGACGCGCTTATCGAGCTGGCGCAGTCTGCGGGGCGCCCCCTCGATATCCTGGACATCGGATGCGGCGCCGGCCGGAACAGCATCCCGCTCGCCCGGGAGGGACACCGGGTAGTCGGCGTGGACAGCGCGCTCGCCATGATCGAGGCGGCGGAGGCGCGTGCGTACCGTGAAGAAGCAAGCTCGCATGCAAGATTGCGGCAAGGCGATATGAGCCGGCTTCCCGTGACTGACGGCGCCTTCGATCTCATTGTCGCCCACGGTGTTTGGAACCTTGCCGCCAGCGACGACCAGTTCCGTCGCGCCGTCGCCGAAGCCGCCCGCGCGGCCCGATCGGGGGCATGGCTCTATGTTTTCACGTTCTCTCGCAACACGCTCCACCCGGACGCTCGTCCGCTCGAGGGCTCGAGCTACATCTACACGGAGTTCGGCGGCTACCCTCAGTGTTTTCTGCGCGAGGAGGAGCTGATCGCGGAGCTCCGTGCCGTCGGATTCGAACGCCCCGAAACGGGCCCGCTCCGGGAGCTCAACCGCCCCGCCCCGTGGGAGAAGCCGCGCGGCGGGGCCATCCCGATCGCCGGCCCAAAGGTTCCCGTCATCTATGAGGGCATATGGGTGCGCACCTGAGCGTGCGGTACCAGCGCTGAGACGGGCGCGCCCCTGACCGGTTTCACGCCCGAGACAGAGCGCACGCACGCCGCCCGGCGTCGACTGGGCGGAATACGGCGAGGCAGGTTATGCTCTGGGCTATGATGAAACGGAAACGCCATGAGGGGCATACCCGTGACTCGAAGACCTCGAGGAATCGGGCACAGCCTGGTGAGAGCGAGTGCCCGGCCGGCTCGGCGCAACCGAACAGTGCGGCTACCGGCACAGGAACCTGGCGCAGCTGGAACGGCAACATCGTTCACAGGTACCACACGCTCTTCGGCCCACGGACCGAGGAAGAGCTGGTGCAGGCTGTGGGCCATGGGGCACGCCACAACCAGCGGGTCCGGGCGTTCGGAAGCAGACAGTCCTCGGCGGACATCGCGGCCGGCGCCGAGACGCTCATCGACATGACGTCGTACACCGGCATCGTCTCGGAGGACCGCGAGCGGATGCAGATCACCGTCCGGAGCGGTACCAGGCTGTCACGGCTCCTCCCGGAGCTGGAAGCGCGCGGCTGGTGTCTCCCCTGCCTTCCGGATATCGATACGGTCACCCTCGGCGGCGCCTTGGCGACCGGCAGCCACGGTACCGCCGGCGACGGCCATATCCTCTCCGAGTACATGGTGGCCTGCCGGCTGGTGACCGCCGAGGCCGGCCTACGCGAGATCGACGCAGAGCACGAGCCCGAGCTCATGGCCGCTCTCCGGTGCTCGCTAGGGCTTCTGGGGCTCTTCTCCACGATCACGCTCCAAGCCCATCCGCTCTACTATCTGCGCGTTACCGAGCGCCCGGCTCGCGACCAAAGTTGGCTCGCCCGCTATCGCGAGCTCCTGGCACAGCACGATTTCGTCCGCCTTCTCTGGCTCCCGCACACCGGGTACGGCTCTCTCATCACCGGCGACCGCATCGAATCCGCCGGCACCGCCCGCGAAGCTCCTGCCACCGAGTCCGTCCGCGAGAAGCCCCCACCCCGCTACTATCGCCATCGGCGGGAAGTCTCCAAGCGCCTCTACCGCCATACTGCCCGCCGGCCGGGCTTCACGCGCTACGCCAACCGCATCCTCCGCGCGCTCTTTTTTTCTCACAGGGTCGTCACCCGGGGTACGCTCTACGGAGCGACCGTCACCAAGTCGCGCGGCTCGCCGCTCGAGCTGGCCGAATGGAGCGTGGCAATCGACCGGTTCGACGAGCTCTTCCGCGAGCTCCGGG
>PWGF01000140.1 GCA_003554375.1 Spirochaetaceae bacterium | reverse complement strand
CGACTCGCTCCATACGCTACCCTGTCGTTCGTATTTCGCCGCGTCTCGTAGGGGGAATGCTCTGCAAAGCAGTGTCCGCGTTGGATCTCTGTTCCGGAAGAAAGGACGTCCGAGGTTGCGGCGCCCCGCGTGAAAGCAGCGCGTTGCGAAAGTCTCGGCGACAAGTCCGAACCGGTCTGGAATGCCCGCACCAATCGGCCGAGAGTTGAGGAGGAATGAGATGAGTGAAGCCGTGTTTCTAGGGCTTCTCACCGCAGAGAAGGTTATTACCGAGGAGAAGACACAACGCAAGACGATCGTCGGTACCTTCACGACGCTTCACTCGCGGTCTTTCCCGTGTCGATTCCCGCCGTGGTGGGTGTACGCCTCGGTGACCAACGTGACCGGGGAGCATGACTTCGTTATCAACTTGGTGCACGACAGCTCCGAGCACGTGGTCTTTTCCGCGGGAGGGAAAGTGAACGTCCGCGATCCGCGCGCAGTGATAGAACTCGGTATTCCAATGCCGAACGTGCGGTTTCCGCAGCCGGGGAGCTACAATCTGCAACTGAAGCTCGACGGGAGCACCGTCGGTTCCCGGGTGCTCTATCTCAAGGAAACCCAAGGGGAAGACCAGCCCGGCCAGAGGCCGGAGAGCTAACCTGGGTAGCAGCCGGCTCGGCCTATGGAGGAGAGCCGTCCTGGTCGAGTAAGCCGCGCAAAGCAGGCGTGGTACGGTTGCTTACCTGTTCCCGACATCCCGAGCGGGCGTGAATTGCCGGTCCGGCCCGGTTCCCGATGCCGCTTTGACTTCCTCCACGATGTGGCCGGCACGCTGCGTGATCTGGGGACCGACCGTCGGGTCATTCACCATATGGCATGCCACGAAATGGTCCGGTTCTACCTCCTCTTGTTGTGGCACTTCCGCCCGGCAGCGCTCGGCGGCGAAGGGGCAACGGGTATGGAACACGCACCCGGGTGGCGGCTTGGCGGGGCTGGGTACATCGCCGCTGAGGAGAATCTGCTGCCGTTTCTTCTCCACCTCCGGCACGGGGATCGGCACGGCGGACATAAGCGATTGCGTATACGGATGGAGCGGCCGTGAGAAGATGCGATCATAGCGACCGAATTCGGCCAGTTTCCCCAAGTACATCACTGCGACACGGTCCGAGATATGGCGCACCATACTGAGATCGTGCGCTATGAAGAGATAAGTGAGGCCGAGCTCCCGTTGTAGGCTCTTCAAGAGATTTACCACCTGCGCCTGGATCGACACATCCAGTGCTGAGATAGGCTCGTCACACACGATGAACTGCGGGTTCAGCGAGAGAGCGCGAGCTATGCCGATTCGCTGCCGCTGACCGCCGGAAAACTCATGCGGAAAACGGCGCATATGGTCCGCCTCGAGCCCCACAAGCTCCAGTAGCTCCGCTACACGATCCCGAAGCTTGCGTTGGTCGCGGGTCCCCTGGATAACAAGCGGCTCGGAGATAATCTTTGCCACCGAGTGTCGAGGATTCAGCGACGAGTAGGAGTCTTGGAAGACCATCTGCATCCGGGGACGAAACGCTCGTAGCGCTTCATCGTCGAGCGCGGTTACCTCGGTTCCGTCGATCGTGACTCTTCCGTCCGTCGGCTCGTACAGGCGCAGGATGGACCGGCCCGTAGTCGATTTGCCGCAGCCACTTTCGCCGACGAGCCCGAGCGTCTCGCCCGGGTAGATCTCGAAGCTAACATCGTCGACGGCCTTAATTGCGCCGACTTGCTTGCTGAACACGACTCCTCGAGTGATCGGGAAGTGCTGTTTGAGGTTTTCGACGCGGACGAACGGCTCGCTCATAGCTCTTCTGCTCCTGTGCGGTCTCCGGTGAGCCTGGAAGGCTGCCGGCTATCGGTGTGGGCGGGGGGCGGATCGGTCGATGCGCTACCCCGAGCGGAGGGAGGCGCGCCGATCCCCGCAGCTTCGGCTGCTTTGTCGGCGCCCTGAGCCGGTGCCGGCGGCTCAGATGGATCGCGCTCTTGGTCACGGTCCAGATCATGAAAACAGGCGGCCCGATGAGCTACAAACGGTTCATCTGCCTCCTGTTCGGGACTCTCCGCGGTGTCCTGGGTGGTTGAAGCGCTTTCGGTCCCGCCAAGATAGACTCGCCCGGTTCCGGCGAAGAACTCCGGAGGACGTTCGGTCTTGCAGCGGGCGAAGGCCCACGGGCAGCGCGGCTCAAACGGGCACTGCGTCGGAGAGGAGAAGAGACTCGGGGGCGTGCCGCGAATGTTCACCAGCTGCTCCTCTCCCCCTTGCAGTTTGGGAAGAGCTCCCAGAAGCCCTACCGTGTACGGATGCCGTGGCGAGGTGAAGAGCTCTTCAACGTCTCCGCGTTCAACCACCGTCCCGCCGTACATAACAAGCACGCGGTCCGCCAGGCTTGCGATGACGCCCAGGTCATGCGATATCCAGATTACCGAGATACCCAGCTCCTGCGTGAGCCGCCGAACCAGCGCAAGGATCTGTGCCTGCACGGTGACGTCCAGAGCGGTGGTGGGCTCGTCGGCGATGAGTATTGCCGGATCACACGAGATTGCGATTGCGATCATGACGCGCTGGCGCATTCCGCCGGAAAACTGGTGCGGATAATTCCCGTAGCGCTGTGCGGCGCTTGGAATTCCCACCAGCTCCAGGAGCTCTATCGCGCGTTGCTTAGCCTGGGTTCCGGACAGCCGCGTATGGCGCTCTATTGATTCGCGGATCTGTATCCCGACAGTCAACAGGGGGTTGAGCGAGCTCATAGGGTCCTGAAAGATGTACCCGATACGGTTGCCGCGCAGAAAGCCGATCCGGCGATTGGAGAGCGAAAGGAGGTCGACCGTCTCTGCCGCATCGTAGAAAAGTGCGCGTCCGCGGTGAATTTTGCCGGGCGGTTCCGGGATCAAACGCAGGAGCGACATCATGCTGACGCTCTTGCCGCTGCCGCTTTCGCCGACGATTCCGAGCGTTTCTCCACGCCGCAGCCGGAATGAGACGCCGTTGACGGCGTGGAGGGTACCTTCCACCGTTTCGAATTGGACCGCCAGATCGCGTACATCCAGTACAGGTTCCACTGCCAACCTCCTTACGAAGCGGTCCGCCGCAGTTTCGGGTCTAGCACATCGCGCAACCAGTCGCCGAGCAGGTTCATCCCCAGCGATGTTACCACGATTGCGAGGCCGGGAAAGGCCGCCAGCCATGGCGAGAACGTAATGTACTGGCGCCCGTGTGCCAGCATGTTACCCCAGCTGGGGACTCCGGGAGGAACGCTCAGTCCAAGGAAGCCGAGTCCCGCTTCGTAGAAAATCATCCCCGACATCTCGAAGGTGGCCACAGTCACCATGGGACCGATCAGGTTCGGAAGAATGTGGTGGCCGAGGATTCGTGCTCGGCCGGCGCCAATACTCACGGCGGATTCCACGTATCCCGATTTGCGAATTCGAAAAACTTCGCCGCGCGTAATGCGGACAAAGAGCGGCGCGTTGGTCAGGCCGAAGATGAGAATGACGTTGATGAGGCTTCGACCGAGGATTGCCGCTACCACGACTACGAGAAGGAGATAGGGGATGGCCAGGAAGAGGTTCGCAATCGCCATGATGACCGCATCTACCCGACCGCCAAGGTATCCGGCAATCGCTCCTAGTACGAGGCCAAGGCTCATCGAGATGAGAACGCCGAAAAAGCCGACCGTCAGAGAGACGCGACTCCCGTAGATAATTCGGCTCAACATATCCCGCCCGAGATTGTCGGTGCCGAGAGGGTGCTCCCAGTCGCCGCCTTCGTGCCATGCGGGGGGCATGCGGCTTGAGTGGAGGTCCTGCTGCAGGGGGCTGTGGGGCGCTACGTAGGGCGCGAACACAGCGCTCAACACGACAAACAGGAAGAGGACAAGCCCGAAAGCCCCGGCCTTGTCCCTGAGGAGGTAGTGAAGCGTTCGGCCGAGCCATGACCTGGTCTGTGAAGGGTCCAGTGCGTTGATTCTCGAGCTCATGCTGTCCTCCTCTACTCCTCGTACCGTATGCGCGGATCGATCAACGCGTATGCTACGTCGGTCAGAAGCTGAATAACCACGACGAAGCCTGCCGAGAAGACAGCAATGCCCTGAACCAGAATGAAATCCCGGTTCTGTACTGCCTCGTTGATCATCCGTCCGATGCCGGGCCATGCAAAAATCGACTCGATGTAGATCGAGCCCCCGAGCATATAGCCGAACTGAACTCCAATGATGCTTACCAGTGTGATGGAGACGTTTCGAAAGATGTGTCTCAAGTAAATGATCCGAGTGGACAGCCCTTTGCTGTAGGCTGTGCGGACGTAGTCGGCGCTCCGGACCTCCAAGACCGCGGATCGGGTCAGACGGACGAACTGCCCAAGTGGAAAGAAACCGAGCGCGACTGCCGGGAGTACCAGCGAGCGTGGTCCGTCACGCCCGAAGCTGGGAAACCAACCCAAGTCCACGGCGAAGATTACGATCAGCATCAGGGCAAGCCAGAAGTTGGGAACCGTCTGCCCGATCAGTCCAACGCCGCGGGCCAACGTATCCATGACGGTCCCCGGGTTCGAACCGCCGAGAATACCGAGTGGTACGGCGACGACCACTGCAAAGGCAAGCGCCGCGAGGGCTAACTCGAGCGTTGCCGGGAGCCGGGTGACGATCAGCTCGGATGCCGGAGCGCGATAGTGATACGAAGTCCCAAAATCTCCTCGCGCCGCATGCGAAAGATACTCCGTCAGCTGCACCATTATCGGGCGGTCAAAGCCGTACTGTTCGCGGATCTGCTCAACGCGTTCCGGGGATGCGTCTCGCGGGGCCATCAGCCGGGCCGGATCGCCGGTAAGCCGCACCAGGAAAAAGACCAGCACGAGCACACCAAGAATGAGCGCAAGCGATTGAATCACACGAGAAAACAGGTAACGTTGCATAACATCTCCCCGAGAGCCCGCCCTTCGAGAGCTACAGCCGCAACAATCAAAGGGTCGGCCTATTTCCCCTCCTCGTACGTTTACAAACGCGGTTGGTCAAGCCGCCCCCGCCGTCGCCGGCTACCGCCCCACCGCCGGGCTGCGCCCCCCTCGCTTTCGGCACCGGTCTGGGGCCCGGCCCGCCGGCCGCTGGGTTCGCTGGAGCCTCGCGGGTCGCTACTCGCTCCCGAGCGACTCGAGCTCGAGAGCGGGAGCCGGCCTCCCTATTCTCTGAGAGGGGGAGACCGGCATCAGAGGCCGTTGGTTTTAGTTACTCGATTGACGTGTACATCAGGTAGAAGTCCTCCGCGGCCCGTGGGTTGTAGTCGACCACGTTGCTTCGGGTAGCTTCGAAGCTCATCGGCACGTACAGGTAGATGAACGGCGGGTTCTCGTGCATGTAATGGTGGAGCTCGCGATAGAGCGCCGCTCGTTCCGTCTCGTCAACCGTCACTGAAATCTCGTCGAGGAGTCGGTCAATCTCGGCATCTTCCCAGGCGGAGAAGCTCGCATCCCATCCGCCGAGTGCGCCTAGTAGGCGAGGCAACGCCTCCGGTGGACGCTCCGACCAGCTATCGGCGAAGAGCGGGGGAAGCTCTTTCTGGGCCTGGAGGTCCCAGTAGCGTCCAGACTCCATGAACTCGAGGTTCGCCTGGATCCCTACGTCGGCAAGGTAACCCTGAACTGCTTCCAGGACCTCCTCGAAGTTCGTATAGGCGTCCGCCGGTCCCGCAAACCCTATTTCGAACCCGTCAGGGTATCCGGCCTCCGCCAGAAGCTCTCGGGCTCGATCCGGGTCGTATGCGTAGGGCTCGAGATCGTCGTCGTAGCCGAGGTTTGCGGAGGTCATCATTCCGGTGGCCAGCTCGCCGTGTCCGCCGAAGAGGCTGTCGACGATGGCCTGGCGGTCCACCGCGTAGTTCATCGCCTGACGAACGCGTTGGTCCTCCACGGGGGTATCGACGCCGGTAGTGAGGTTGTTGAACGCCACATAGTACACCCGGTCGACCGGATAGCTTATGACGTTGACATCAGGGTTGGGCTCTAAGCTATCGGCTTGCTCGTAGGTGAGCCGATTCACAATGTCGATTTCGCCGGTCTGGATCGCGGCGGTACGGGTGGTGTTCTCGGGAATCGGACGGAAGATCACCTCGTCGACACGTGGGAGCCCCTCACGCCAGTAGTTCTCGTTGCGCCGCATGACGATCCGGTCCTCGCGAACCCACTCCACGAACTCGAATGGGCCCGTGCCTACCGGGTTACGGCTGAACTCGTCGACTCCGACCTCTTCGGCGTACTCCGGCGGAACCATATTCCAATGCACCGCCATCTCCGACAGCAGCACGGGATCCGGCTCCTCGGTCCGCACGATGACTGTGTGCTCGTCGACGACTTCCACTTCGCTCGCCCGCTGCCAACGGTCACTCCACTGCATCTCCGGTTCGCTGCCGCGCTCCCATGAATAGCGGACTGCTTCCGCGTTGAACGGTTCTCCGTTGTGGAATCGGACGTCATCGCGAAGGTAGAACGTGTACTCCGTTCCGTCATCGGAAACGTCCCAGTCCGTGGCGAGCGCCGGCTCGATCAATCCGTCTTCATTCATGTAGACTAAGCTATCGAACATCTGCCAGGAGACGTTCTGGGCGTTGCGTTCCGAGGCGATGGATGCGTCAAGCGAGTCCGGATCCGTGATCGGAAGCGCTACGCGAAGCCGATCGATGTCCGGCTCCTCCTCACCGCCGCCGAACGCGGCAAAAGGGACCAACAGCAGTAGCACAAGAGCGCAGAGTGCAATGCATCTCGACATGGCAATCCTCCTTAAATGTGTTAGAACGGTGCTGTACGCCATGGTACTGTGTGGCAACCGCCGCACGTGCTTCACAAGCCCGTCTGACCGCACAGAAGGACTTGGCGCACGAACATCCGTTCAGTTATTATCGTGTTCCAGTATAGAGGCAATCTTTGAGTTTGTTGACCCCCCTTTTTGCGGTGTGGTACCCGTTTTCGGGGAATGCTCCGGTGGGAGCAGTGTGGGAGCGATTCTACGGGTGAGCCGCGGGGTTGAAAGGGGCAGGCAACCTGCGGGGAGGCGTCAGGCCCGCCGCAATCCGATCTGAAGCCGTTGTGGTTGATTGTGCGCTAAGGTTTAGCGCATTACAGCAAAATCAGTGAGATAAGGAGCGTTCAAATGGCTGAACGGTACTTGGAAGGGCGTACGGCCTTGGTGACTGGCGGCGCCTCCGGGATGGGGCGCGCGATGGCGCTAGCGTTTGCGCAAGCTGGAGCAAACGTGGTTATCGGATCACTTCTGTCCTCGGCTCCCGCCGGAAATGCCGAAGGAGAGCTGGTTAATCGCCCGGGCGAAGAGGAGATGGAGCAGACGCGAACCGACCTTGAAGCGTGCGGCGTCAAGGCGGTGGCGGTGGAGCTGGATGTGACCGACCAGAAGCTTGTGGATGCTTTCTACCGGACCGCGGTCGACACATTCGGCAAAGTGGACGTCCTTGCCAACGCAGCCGGCATTACGGCGGAGCATCCGGTGAGCGGCCATTCTGACCAGCTGTGGAACAAGGTTGTCGACGTGAATCTCAACGGAACTTTCCGGTGTATTCGCGCGGTGCTTCCGGGGATGATCGAGCGAAAGTGGGGTCGTATCATCAATATCGCTTCGACCGCTGCTTCGGTCGGGGCGCCGTACTCCCCTGCGTACTGCGCTTCCAAGGCCGCGGTCACCGGCCTTACGCGAGCTGTGGCTCAGGAAGGCGCGGAAGCGATGGTTACCTGCAACAGCATCAGCCCTGGTTGGGTGGAAACCACGTTTGGACGCGAGTGGCTCACGGATATCGCGGAGAAGCAGCTACACAAGAAGGGTGACGAGCTCATCAACGAGGAAAAGGCGCAGAACCCACAGAAGCGGATGATCCAGCCGGTCGAGATCGGCGCTCTTGCGGCCTATCTGTGTCGGGAAGAAGCGGTCGGTATCACGGGGCAGGATCTCACGGTTTCCGGGGGATCGCTGTGGTAGCCGGCGGCAGCACATTCTTGTGGAGGGAAGGCAATGGATGTAGCGGTGCAGGATAAGATGTACATTGACGGCACGTGGGTGGCGGCTCAGAGCGGGAAGACTCGGGAGATTATCTACCCGTTCGACAAGCGGCACATTCACACAGTGGCCGAGGGAGACGTGGAAGACGCCCAGGCGGCGATCGCCGCCGCCCGCGACGCGTTCGATCGCGAGGAGTGGTCGCGGACGCCCGGGGCCGAGCGCGGCCGGCTCGTGGGCAAGCTGGCCGACTTAATCGAGGAGAACGCGGAGGAGCTCGCGAAGCTCGAGAGCTGGGATACCGCCAAGACCCTCGAGGAGAGTCGCTGGGACATGAGCGATATTGCGGGAATCTTCCGCTACTACGCGGGGCTCGCGGACAAGGATCATGGCGAGCTCGTAGATTCCCCCATTCCGAACACGGTGAGCCGTGCGGTGCGCGAGCCGGTGGGAGTGTGCGGGCAGATATCGCCGTGGAACTACCCCCTGTTGCAGGCGAGCTGGAAGATGGCGCCGGCGCTTGCCGCCGGAAACACAATTGTCATGAAGCCGAGCGAAACCACTCCGCTTACGACGATCAAAGTGACCGAGCTCGCCGAACAGGCCGGGTTCCCCAAGGGGGTAGTGAACCTGGTTCTCGGCCCCGGCCCCACCGTCGGAAACGAGCTTGCGGTTCACGCCGATGTCGACCTCATCTCGTTCACCGGCGGCATCGTCACCGGCAAGAAGATCATGCAGGCGGCCGGCGGGACCGTGAAGAAGATCGCGTTCGAGCTTGGCGGCAAGAACCCGAACATCATCTTTGCCGACGCGGATTTTGAGTTGGCGGTGGACTTCGCGCTCAACGGCGTGTACTTCCACGCCGGACAGGTCTGCTCCGCAGGTGCGCGGGTCATGGTAGAGGACTCGATCTACGATCGCTTTGTCGATGCGGTCGTGGAACGTGTGAAGCGGATCAAGCTCGGCGATGCGTTCGATCCGCGGACGGAGATGGGGCCGCTCATCTCTGAGGAGCACCGTGCCAAGGTAGAGGGCTACGTGGACATTGCGCTCGAGGAAGGAGCCAAGCTTCTTGTCGGCGGGGCGCGGCCGAGCGATCCTGCTCTCCAGGACGGCTTCTTCTATCTGCCCACGGTGCTCGGCGAGTGTACGAACGAGATGCGCGTCGTCCAAGAGGAAGTGTTCGGCCCGGTGATGACGGTCGAGCGTTTCTCCGGCGAGGACGAAGTTGTGCGGAATGCCAACAGCACGATCTATGGGCTCTCCGGCGCGGTCTGGACCACGGACCAGGCGAAGGCGGAACGCGTTGCCTCCCGTCTTCGGATGGGCACGGTGTGGATCAACGACTTCAACATCTACTTCGCTCAGGCTCCGTGGGGCGGCTACAAACAGTCCGGAATCGGGCGAGAGCTCGGCCCGCAGGGGCTCGAGGAGTACACCGAGATCAAGCACATCTACCAGAATCTGGCGACGGAGAAGGCCGACTGGTTCGGAGCAAAAGGATGAGCACGAGCTCGGAAGGACTCTTGAGCGCGATCAGGGGGGTGCTGTTCGACAAGGACGGCACCCTCTTTGAGTTTCGGGGTACCTGGACGCAGACGCACCGCGAGTGTGCTCGGGAGACTGCCCGGTGGGCCGTCGACGCCGTCTCTTCAGGCACGACCTCTATAGGCGAGGAGCAGGCGGACGACGCCGAGCTCGCCAAGCTCGCGGACCGCCTCCTCATATCAGCGGGTTACGATCCGGACAGCGATTACTACGCAGCCGACGGGCTCCTGGCGGCAGGGAATGCCGACCAGATCGCCGAGCGGTGGACACAGGAGCTCATCGCGGCGGGAGTGTGGCCTCCGCTATCGGAAGAGGAGAAAGGGGAGCGAGCACAGCGGATGGCGATGCGCTTCGCGGAGCTCTACGCCGATCAGGGGCCGGAGCTCGCCGTACCGGCATGCGAGCTCAGGATGCTCTTTGAGCGGCTCGATGCGGCAGGGCTCGTGGTCGGGGTGGCCACCAGCGACAGCGAGCGAGCTGCACGCCGCGCTCTCGAGCGATTCTCTCTCGCGGAGCTGGTAGCCTTCGTCTGCGGATACGACAGCGGCTCGGGCCACAAGCCGGAGCCCGGCATGGTGTGGACCTTTGCCGACCGAAACGGCCTGGCCCCGTACGAGATCGCCGTGGTCGGAGATACGCCGTACGATCTGGAGATGGCGCGGCGTGCCGGTGCGGGCGCGGCGATCGCCGTCCTCACCGGGGCCGGTGCGCGCGATGAGCTTGAGCGCTCGGCGGACCTCGTGCTTCCGGACGTGTGCGAGCTGGTTCACGTGCTCGGGCTGGAGGCGGTTGGGTTGTGACGCCGGTTGCGCTCGGCCTCATCCTGCTTGCCGCCATATGCCACGCAACCTGGAACCTTCTCGTGAAACGGGCCGCGGGCGGCGCCGCCTTCATATGGCTCGTGCAGGTCGGCTCGGTTCTGGTCTATGCTCCGGCGGCGCTGCTGGTTTTCTTGCGCGAGCGTCCGGTCATCGATGCGGCGGGCGTTCTTGCAATCGGTGCCAGCGGCATATTCCATGTCTGCTACTTCCTGAGCCTGCAGCGCGGGTATCGAGAAGGTGACCTCTCGGTCGTGTACCCGGTCGCGCGAGGTACCGGCCCCGCGATTGCGACCGCAGCAGCCGTCCTCTTCTTGGGCGAGCGACCGAGTGGAATTGCGTTGGCGGGGGCTGTACTCGTGGTGGCGGGCGTGCTCGTTACCTCCGGCGATCCCCGGAAGCTGGTCCGCGCAGACTCGCTTGCCCGTGCGGGCGTCCGGTGGGGCCTGCTAACCGGGGTGTTCATCGCTTCGTACAGCCTTGTGGATCGCTATGCGGTAAGCGTGGCGGTGATTCCGCCGCTTGTATATCTCTGGATCGGCGACGCCGTGCGACTCTTCCTCCTGGCGCCTCTCGCCCTTAGCCGGCCGGAGGAACTGAAACGCCAGTGGCGGCACAACCGGAGGAAGGCGCTTGGAGTCTCGGTTTTGGCGCCGCTCGCGTATGTGCTGGTGCTCACTGCGCTCGTCTTTACGCCTCTGAGCTATGTCGCGCCGGCACGGGAGATCAGCATCCTTTTTGGCGCGGTCATCGGCACACGCTTCCTGGCCGAGGGGGATGTTGCCCGCCGCCTGGCGGGCGCGGCGTGCATCCTGGTGGGAATTGCCGCGCTCGCGTTGGGTTAGGGGCCGGCGCTTCCGGCATAGCCGGCAGCGCCGGTGGGACCCCAGTGGATTGGGTTTAGCTCAGGCTACGTTCCCCAAGGGGGTTCGCTTCACTCGGTGCTCGCGAACATCAGGAAATAGTCCTCAGCTGCTCGCGGCCGGTAGTCGATCACGTTGGAGCGAATTGCCTCGAAGGTCTGCGGCACGTAGAGGTAGATGAACGGCGGATCCTCGTGCATGAACCGGTGCAGCTCCGTGTAGAGCGCCGCCCGTGCTTCCGGATCGACTGTTACCGAGATTCGGTCCAGATAGTCGTCGATTTTCGGGTCCGACCATGCCGAGAAGCTGGCGTCCCAGCCTCCTAACGCCCCAAGAAGCCTCGGAAGCGCCTCGCCCGAGCGCTCGGACCAACTGTCGCCGAACAGCGGCGGGAGTGCCTTTTCCGCCTCGAGGTCCCAGTACCGTCCTGATTCCATCAGTTCGAGCTGAGTCCGTATTCCTACGTCCGACAGGTACCCCTGAACAGCTTCCAGGACCTCTTCGAAGTTCGTGTAGGCGCCGGTGGGTCCGGCAAAGCCGATCTCGAACCCGTCAGGATAGCCGGCTTCGGCGAGAAGCTCGAGGGCCCGATCAGGATCGTACGGGTAGGGCGCGAGGTCGTGATCGTAGCCGAGGTTAGCGGTGGTTATCAATCCCGTCGCGAGCTCGCCGGCTCCGCCGAAGAACGTATCGATAATCGCCTGACGATCCACTGCATAGTTCATGGCACGGCGGACGCGCGCGTCCTCGGTGGGCTGCCCCACACCGGTTGTCAGGTTGTTGAACGCGATGTAGAAGACCCGGTCGATCGGG
Source organism: Spirochaetaceae bacterium (assembly GCA_003554375.1). Classification (GTDB taxonomy): domain Bacteria; phylum Spirochaetota; class Spirochaetia; order DSM-27196; family SKKC01; genus PWGF01. The sequence continues at coordinate 6,810 of PWGF01000140.1, read as the reverse complement.
TACGCAATCACCTCCACACCCGTTGTCCCGCGGAGGCTCTCCGCTTGTTCGAACGTAAGCCGGTTCACGATATCGATCTCACCGGTACGAATCGCGGCCGTACGGGTAGCCGATTCCGGAATTGGGCGGTATACAACCCGGTCTACCTTTGGAAGTCCTTCGCGCCAGTAGCTGTCGTTTCGGTCGAGCACGATTCGGTTCTCGCGGTCCCACTCGACGAAGACGAACGGACCGGTACCGACCGGTGCACGGCTGAATTCGTCGTTGCCCACTTCCGCAGTGTAGCGGGGTGGCACGATGTTCCAGTGTTGCGCCATCACGCCAAGCAAAAGCGGGTCGGGATCGTCGGTCCGAATGAGCACGGTGTAGTCGTCAAGCGCCTCGACCGAGCTTGCGCGGCCCCATCGGTCGCTCCATTCGATGACGGGATCGATACCACGCTCCCATGAGTACACCACCGCTTCGGCGTTGAACGGTTCCCCGTTGTGGAACTCGACTCCCCTGCGGAGATAGAAGGTATACGCAGTGCCGTCGTCGGAGATCTCCCACTCGGTAGCGAGAGCCGGCTCAATTTCGAGGTCGTCGTTGGCCCAGACGAGGCTGTCGAACATCTGCCACGCCACGTTCTGGGCGTTGCGCTCGGCGGCAATCGATGCGTCCAGCGAATTGGGGAATGTCGGGACCGCCACCCGCAGCACGCTGGGCGCATCGGCTTCGGTGGCGCCCGCGGCGACCGCTGCCGGCGGCAATGAGAGCGCGCATACAACGACTATCGCGAAGGCGAGTAGGAGCGTTGGAACTGAGTGTCTTTTCATGGTTCCTCCTCGTACAACCTGCGCGTTCGGAGGATCTATGCCGGTTCGGTGGGTCGACAGAGTTGCGGGCCGTGAAGTCAGCCCGGGTCTATTCCGAACGGGCCGGTGCACTAGCAGAATATATACAATTGCGGTAGTCCTGGTAGCAGAACAGGAGAAATAAATTCGAATTCCCAATGTTCTTGCTGAAATAGCTTGATTATATGCTCTTTGCCTTCGGGAAGGCGTGCCGGCAGGACAGCATTGGGCCCTCGCGCTCGTGCTTACGCCCTGCTATACTTGGCTCCGTGTTGATTTCCGAACGAATTGGGGCTCTACAGAACGTTTTGGCCGAGCATCGGCTTGCCGCGTATATCGTGCCGACTCAGGATCCGCACGCCAGTGAGATTCCACCTACCCATTGGGAGCTGCGCGCGTGGCTCACCGGCTTTCGCGGTTCCGCCGGAACCGCCGTAGTCACATCGGATCGCGCCGGGCTCTGGACCGACTCGCGGTACCATTTGGAGGCGGAAGAGTCCCTTGAGGGGACCCCGGTCGAGCTCTTCAAGTCGGGCGAGCCCGACGTACCCGAGCACGACGCATGGCTGGCCGCTACTCTGTCTCCGGGGCAGCGTGTGGGGGTGTGCGGGGCCGTGATCAGCGTGGAGGAGTTCCGGCGGATCGCACAGAGGCTTGGCGACGCGGAACTCGAGCTTGTGGCCACTGATGATCTGGTGGGATCGCTCTGGGAGGATCGTCCGCCGCTCCCCCGGGAGCCGGTCTTCCTGGTTCCGACGGCGACCGCAGGGAAGTCACGGGCGGAGAAGATAGCGGCGGTCCGGGGAACGCTCAGGGATGCCGAGCACCACGCCTGCGTGATTGCGACCTTGGACGACATCGCGTGGCTCTTCAACATTCGAGGGCGGGATGTCGCGTACAATCCGGTTACTGTCGCGTATGCCCTGATCGGAGCGGAGGAAGCGCAACTCTTCATCGACAGCGCCAAGATCTCGAGCAGCGTGGAGGAGGAGCTTTCCGCCGACGGGGTGCGAATCCGTTCGTACGACGCTGTGACCAAAGCGCTATCGGAGCTGTCGACCGGCGTGCCGGACGGCGAGGGCGGGCTTCGCAGCGCGGTTCTCCGCTACAGCCCCCGGAAGCTCAACATGGCGCTCTTCCAGGCGATCCCGGAGAACGTGGTGGTAAAGGAGGCCGAAGATCCGACCACCATCCCGAAAGCGCAAAAGAACGGGCAGGAATGCGAAGGCATCCGGACTGCGATGCGGAAGGACGGCCGGGCGCTGGTTCGCTTTCTGATATGGTTGGAGCAAACGGTACAGGAGACGCCGCCGGACCGCTCCGGGCCGGGAGAAGTAGAGGCATCGGAGCGTTTGGCCCAGTTTCGCGCCGAGGACGACGGCTTCGTCATGCCGAGCTTCGGCACCATCTCCGCTTATGGCGCGCACGGTGCAGTTGTCCACTATTCGCCGACCCCGGAGAGCGATGTCCCGATCGGTACGGACTCGCTCTATCTCGTGGACTCCGGCGGGCACTATCGGCACGGAACTACCGACATTACCCGGACCGTTTGTTTGGGCACGCCGACTGACGAGCAGATCGAGGATTTCTCCCTCGTGCTTGCGGGGCACATCGACCTGGCTCGAACGAGCTTTCCGCGCGGCACCACGGGCACTCATATCGATGCGATTGCACGCCGGCCGTTGTGGCAGTGCCTCCGGAACTACGGCCATGGGACCGGCCACGGGGTCGGGTTCTTCCTCAACGTACACGAGGGGCCGCAACGGATCTCGCCGCGCCCCTCGGACGTGGCCCTCGAGCCGGGCATGGTCTGCTCGAACGAGCCGGGGCTCTACCGGGCGGGCCGCTACGGCATACGTATCGAGAATCTGGTGCTCGTGCAGGAAGAGGCAATAGGCGAGTTCGGCGAGTTCCGGTCGCTTGCGACTCTGAGTCTCTGCCCGATCGATCTCTCGCTGGTGCGGCCTGACATCCTCGGCGCCGAGCGCTGCGCCTGGCTGGACGCGTACCACAGCCGCCTGTACGAGGAGCTCGCGCCGCTTCTCGACGCGGCGGAGCGGGAGTGGCTCGCGGCGCGGACGGTGCCGGTTTCGGATTCGTTGGATAAGCTCGAGGAGGGGCGCTGATGAGCGGAGCGCGGCAGCTTCCCTTTGCACGAGTGGGCGTGGTCGGCGGCGGTCAGCTTGGCCGGATGATGGCGTGGGCGGCACGCCGGATCGGCGTGGAGCTGACGGTGCTCGATCCGGCCGCCGAGCCGCCGGCCGCGGGCATGGCGCACCATCACGTGCGGGCGCGGCTCGACGATCCGGAGGCGCTCCGCCGGCTCGCCGGCGAGCACGACGTGGTCACCTTCGAGATCGAGCACACCGATCCGGAAACGCTCGCCCGCTGCGAAGCGGACGGGGCAACGATCCACCCTTCGCCGCGTGTGCTGGGGGTGATTGCGGATAAGCTCGCGCAGAAAGAGGCGATGCTCCGTGCCGGGGTGCCGACGGCTCGGCACGCGGCGTGGGAGCCGGCGGCTCGGCCGGCGACGGCGGACGCGGCCGCTAACGGCGGGCCGGCTTCCGCCACGGAGAGGAACGTTGCCACGGGGCCGGCGGGCCGAAACCCGGAGGAGCGGGGTTCCCGGGCCGGTGGGGCTGCCGCAGCGGGGGCGCGTTCGTCCCCGAGCTCGGCGGACGTGGCAGGGGAAGCTGCTTCCGGGCATGGCCCGCTCCCGGAAGAGTTCTCCTATCCGGTCGTTCAGAAGCTTCGCTTCGGCGGGTACGACGGGCGCGGCGTCAAGGTGCTTGCGAGTCCGGAGACGGAACCTCTCCAGGGTCCGAGTCTCGTCGAAACCATGGTGGACGTGTGGTGCGAGCTCGCGGTGCTCGTCGTCCGGGGAAGGGACGGTGAGATCGCCTGTTATCCGCCGTTCGAGATGGCGTTCGACCCCGAGCTCAATATCTGCGACGCGGTGGTGGCTCCGGCTCGAGTTGCCGAGGGGACGACCGAGCGAGCCCGGACGTTTGCCACCAACGTGGTGGAGGAGCTCGGCGGAGTCGGGATCTTCGCGGTGGAGCTTCTCGTGGACCGGAGCGGGCGGGTTCTGGTGAACGAGACGGCGCCCCGTCCACACAACTCCGGGCACCTTACGATCGAGGCGGCCGCAACGTGCCAGTTCGAGCAGCACCTGCGCGCCGTGTGCGGGCTGCCGCTCGGATCGACCGAGCTTCTCACCCCGGCAGCCATGGTGAATGTTCTGGGGACGGGGGCTACGGGAGCCGCGCAGGTGGGCGGGTTTTCGGAGGCGCTTGCGGTCCCGGGAGCACGCCTCCATCTCTACGGCAAGGCTCAGTCACGCCCAGGGCGGAAAATGGGACACGTCACCGCGTGCGCATCGGAGCCGGCGACTGCGCTCGCCCGGGCGCGGGAGGCGCAGCAGGCGCTTCGGATTACGGGAGCAGGGTGAGGGGCCTGCGGCCGAGACGTGCGGGCGGCTATGCCTGGGGTGCGGGGTCGACAGGATGTATGGCGCCGCAGGGGCAGGCTCGGGCCGGCCTGGGCCGAAGACTGGTCAGTGCAGCGGGGCCGTCGGAACCTCGCCGGTGGGACCCCGGCGGATGTCCGGATCGCAACCAGTTATCCGACAGGAGTCAAGGAGGGATGTGCGATGAACAAGAGAACGTTGGGAAAGACAGGTTTCGCAGTATCCGAGGTATCGCTCGGTACGTGGCAGCTTGGCGGCGGTTGGGGAGAACCGTTCGACGACGCCAACGCGGATCGTGTGCTCAATGAAGCGATCGACAACGGGGTGAACTTCATCGACACCGCCGACGTCTATTCCGACCGCGCAAGCGAGCGCGCGGTAGGCCGGGTGGTGAAGCGCCGCTCGGAACGCGTGTACGTCGCCACCAAGTGCGGCCGGCGGATTCAGCCGCACACCGCCGACGGGTATACCCCTGAGGCAATGCGCCGGTTCGTCGAGGAAGCGCTCGAAAACACCGGCCTCGAGCGGATCGATCTCATGCAGCTCCACTGTCCGCCCACGGAGGTCTACTATCGCCCTGAGATCTTCGAAGAGTTCGATCGGATGCGGCAAGAGGGCAAGATTGGGTTTCTCGGCGTTTCAGTCGAGAAAGTCGAGGAGGGGATCAAGGCGATCCAGTACGACAACGTGGCGTCGGTCCAGATCATCTTCAACATGTTCCGCCAAAGGCCGGCGGATCTGTTCTTCGAGCTCGCACGCCGCTTCAACGCGGGGATTATCGTCCGCGTACCGCTCGCGAGCGGCCTTCTTTCGGGCAAGATGCGGCGCGATCGCACGTTCAACCGGGGCGACCATAGGAACTTCAACCGCGACGGGAAGGCGTTCGACCGTGGCGAGACCTTTTCCGGGCTCGATTTCGAGCAGGGGCTCGAGGCCGTAGAGGAGCTGAAGAAGGTCTTTGCCGGCGATGAGCCGCTTGCCGCGTGGGCGATTCGCTGGATCCTCATGTTCCCGGAGGTATCGTGCGTTATCCCGGGGACCGGCAAGACCGAGCAGCTTCACGAGAACTTGCGCGCCGCGAGCCTCCCGGAGATCGATTCGGAGCGGATGGCGCGTGTGCGGGAGATCTATGACCGCTCCATCAGGCCGTCGGTGCACCAACGGTGGTAGGGCCCACGAGGCTTGGTGGATGCTCCCAGGCTCGCTTTGGCGGCAACGGCGCATTCACGGGTGGCGGATGAGTTCCAACCCCGGGAGAAGAGGGCCGGTACGGCGCCTCCAGCCCCGGCGGGAAGCCGGGGGCCCGGGGCGGAGTCGGCAGGCCACCAAGCCCGGCGCCGCGCCGGCCGGGAGCCCCGGGGCCCCGCCGGTAGACCGGACCGGCGCCCTCAAGCCCGGCGGCGGCCCGGGGCCCGCGGCCCGGGTCGTACCCCGCCCGCGCCGGCCGGAATCCCGGAGCCCGGGTCGTACCCCCGCCTACGCCCGCAGGGCGCCTCCAGCCCCGGCGCCGTCCGCTTACCGGCGCCGCGGTCTGCCGTTTGGCCCCCGGACTCGGGGACTTACCTAGTGCTGCCGGGACGGCTCCCCATGGGCCAACGTCTGGCCCTCCGACCCGGCGCCTTACCCCACAAAACGTTCGTACAGCTCCTCGATCCTCCGCCGGATCTTTCGGAGCTCGGCGCCGAGCGACTTCCCACGCCGGTGGTCGCGGCGCTCGAAGGCGCGAGCCATCTCGGCTTCGAGCTTCTCCTTCTGCGCTTCCAGCTCGAGGATCCGGTCTTCGAGCGTGTCCTCGCTTTCCGGGCGAGGTGCCGGTGGCTTGCCGTAGGCTCCGGCCTTGCCGGTGGCGGGACGAGCCGAGCCGGTGCCGGTACCGCCGGTGGCGCCGCTACGGGTGCCGGCATCGCCGCGCGCGCCGCCGCCGGGAGCGCCCCGGGTGCTGCTCTCGCCGCCGCGGGGAGCCCCGGTGGCGGCGCCTCCGTGCGGCTTGCGGCGGGAGCTCCCCTCGGCGCCGCCTCGGCGGTCGCCGAATTTGCCGCGCAGGGAGCGCCCCCGCTTGGCCCAGAACTCGGTGAAGCCGCCGGGGTAGGTCTGCAGGCCCAGGTCACGCAGCTCGACTACGCGATCCACCACGGCGTCCAGCAGGTACCGATCGTGGGAGACGACTAAGATGGTGCCGGCGAACTCGCAGAGTGCGTCCTCGACCGCTTCCCGCGCCGGGATGTCGAGATGGTTGGTGGGCTCGTCGAGCACCAGGAAGTCGGCGCCGAGCAGAGAAGCGCGTGCCAGCTGGAGCCGGTTCCGTTCGCCGCCGGACAGATCCCGGATCCGGGTGTCCAAATCGCGGTCGCGAAAGAGATAGCGCTCCAGGATTCTGGCGGCCTCGCCGCGCGGCATGGGACGGAGGCGCTCCATCTCTTCGAGCACGGTGGCGTCGGGGCGGAACATTTCCTGGTGCTGCGCGCAGTACGCGACCGTTTGACTGGGCCCGACGCGGAGCGTCGG
>PWGF01000142.1 GCA_003554375.1 Spirochaetaceae bacterium | reverse complement strand
TGCGCCCTCGATCGGAGGACGCGCTCCGGGTGCGTAGTTTGCGAGCATGAGAAACGTGATCGCCGCAAGGTCCATGATTCCGATCGACATGATCGTCTTAACCATATTACGTTGCGTCATTGCTCCGTACAGCCCGATGAAGAAGACTGCTACGGCTAGGTCTGATACATCCAGGGTCCCTATAATCTCCATCGTTTTCCTACTCCCTCAAAGAACGCGAACCGGAAGACAACCACGGCCAGCCCCAACCCCACCTGAAGCCCGATAAACACATCCATCACAGTGAGATACAGAGCGCGGTACTCCGGATACGCCGACACGGTACCCGTGAAGAGTACCAGAATAGGAGCCAGAAGGATCAAAGCAAGAAAGAGTCGCTCGTACAGGTGAAACGTCTCGTCGTCGAGGTCCTCGACCGGGTAGACCACATACCGGGCAATGAAGAGCGTCGCAAGAACACTCCCTCCCTGAAATCCGCCTCCCGGCGTGTAGTGCCCGTTGAGGATGATGTAGAATCCGAGCAAGAGCATGAATGGGTAGAGCAGTCCCACAATCCTGGTGATAATCGGAGAGAACTCGCTCAACTCGTCAGTCGGCTCGGAATGCTCCTTGACGGTGGTCGGGTTCACATTCGGCTTCATTCGCAGCTCCCCCCCCCGTTGTCGCCCTCGCTCGATGGTTCCCCCGGTGTTCCGGAACGGTCCTCGTAGTCGCCGGAATAGCCGTTCTCATCCGAGGGGCTCCTCGACACTCCATGGTCTTGCCGGGGGGAATCTCGCTCAACGCTCGGAAAGCCATCAGTGCCCTCGGCATCCTCGAGCGTCTCCCAGTGCTGAATCTCACTCGGTCCGGGCAGGAACTGTTTCATGCCGATAATTGCAGTGAGCAAAATGACCGCTTCGAACATCGTGTCATACATCCGGTAGCTCAATAGCACTGCGGCCACGGCGTTCCGTGCAGCTGTGTCGCGGTAGAAAAAGGAGGTAACATAGTTGTAGACATATGGGCTGAGCTCTTCACCGTGAGTCGCATTGACAACGGTAACAACCACAAAAGCAACGAGCACAAACAGCCCCGACAACAAGACCCTCACGCTCATGCTTCCGGCCTCCATTCGAAGGTCACCGCCGGTCGCCCGCCCACTCCCGCGCCTCGCATCTCGAACATAACCTTCAACTCGAGCACCAGCGAGTCCTCCGGGGAGCCGTAGATCGTCACCTGTTCCTCATCCACCCGGACAACAAGATTATAGCGGGCGCTGCGCACGGCCCGCTCCAGCGGCTCCGAGGAAAACACCAGCTGCGTCTCGAACTCCCGCCGCAGGCAGAACTGCCGTATATCGCGCACCACTCGGTTCTTCCGAACCTGCCGAACGCGGCGATCCCGCTTCCCTTCTCTCTCAGAAGAAACCACGCACACCGAGTAAACCAGATATCGCTTGATCGCGGTCAGGTACAGCAGCGTCAACAGTCCGCTTCCGATAACCGCTTCGGCTATCGCGAGCTCGGGAGCGGAGTAGAGGAGGTACAACAGAGCTCCCAGTAAAGAGAAAACGGCAAAGTAGATTACGGACAGACGCAAAAAGCGGCTGTGGATGACGAAGAGCGCCGTCACCCCCATCAGGACAACGACACCGACCTCAAGCATCTCGCTCTCCCGAGCGTTGTCTCACCGTGATGGCGCGACGAACCCGGAACCCGTTCATGTACGCCGAGCGCGCAATCGCGTGTGAGCCAACCGGTACGGTAATCAGCTCGAAAACCGCCACCACCGCGATCTTGAGCGCAATCGTCGACCACCCTGCCAACACCATTGCGCCGATAGCAACCGTGAGGAAACCCATCGTCTCCACCTTCGAGGTCACCACTACGCGCGAGTAGAAGTTGTCCAGAACCAGAAGCGCGTACACTCCGAACACGCTGAACGCCAGTCCAGCCCCTATCAAGGTTCTGCCGATGATCACCTGCATAAGCTCACCACGCGCGGCAGTACTGTTTGGCGCCCGTATCAGGGGCACGACGGTTAGACGTCGCCCTGGCGCTCGACGTAGCGCGCAATCAACACCTTCAGTAAGAATCCAAGAATGGCGAATGCCAGCGCCAGGTCGAAGATGAAACTCTCCGACAAGATAAGCCCGACGAGCACCGTGGCCATGGCGACCTTCGTTGCCATGAGTCCGACTCCCAGCAACCGGTCCCACACGGTGGGCCCCATCATCACCCGCACGAAGCTACCGAGAATGAGCACGCCCACGACGCCGAGCGACACTGCAAAGAAGGTCATTACCGGCCCTCCGCACGCGCAGTTCTCACCGACAGTGCGCGCTCGAAGCTGCCCTTGATCTGCTCGCCCGCCTGTTCCGGGTCGTCGGTGGGGCAGTTTATCCAGATCACCGTATAGACTCCGTCCTTATAGTCGAGCGTCACCGTTCCCGGCGTCATTGTGATAGCGTTCCCAATCAGGGCCGTGGCAAATGGATCGGTGACGTCCGTGCGAACCTCGACGATCGCCGGAGACACCTTCCCGGAAAGCGTAATCCGAATTGCGTCGAAACCCGACCGGAAGATCTGCACGATGACCACCGCCACGTAGCGGATCAGGGATAGCACGTTGATCCGATAGAGATTCTGATACGAGCGCTTGAGAAGGTACCGATTCGTAACCCACAAGCTTGCGGAGCCGAGAATCACGCCCTCGAGAAGTGTCCGCGCACTCAGAGACTCGTTCCACAGACACCATACGGCGGTTAAAGTGACCACCGTCAAAAAAAAACGAAACGAGTTAACAAGCCTGAAGCGGTGCCCCATTACAAACCACACATATAATGGAAAGGAATTGTGTCGGTCAAGGGCAGGTTTCTTCCGGCCGGCCTGCTTGGCCTGGACTCCCCACCAACCTCGCAATGTGCGCCTGATCCCCACATTCACACGCCCGGTTCGAGTACGTACAATGGCGGTGTGCGAAGAGACGAGCTTGCTGAATGGATCGAGCGGAACGGCAGCTGGGAGTTCTCCCGCTCCGGCGGCCCGGGCGGGCAGAACGTGAACAAGGTGAGCAGCCGAGCCGTGCTCCGGCTGCCCCTGGAGCAGCTCCCGGTGGATGCTGAGACCCTCCGAAAGGCTCGCGAGCGCCTCGGGAAGCGCGTCACCAGCGGTGGCGAGCTCCTCATTGCATCCTCGGAAGCCCGGAGCCAGCTTGCCAACCGGCGCAACGCCCTAAACCGCGCCATCTCACTTCTGGAATACGCGCTCACTCCGAGCAAACGCCGCCGCCCCACGAAACCGCCCCGCGCCGCGGCCGAGCGCCGGATCGCTTCCAAGAAGCTCCGCGGGCGCCGGAAACAGACGCGGAAGCCGCCGGCCCCGGACCTCGACTAGCTTACCCGCACACGATACCGGCTCCCCCACGAGCTTCACGGTCGGGTGCTACGGTCGGGTGCTACGGTCGGATGCTACGGTCCGGTGGTACCCTCTGGTGGTACGGTCTGATCTTACGGTCTGGGCTCACCGTATAGGCTCACCGACCATATGCTCACAGAACGACCAGCACCGCGATGACCGTGGCCCCTCCGGCGCCAAAGAGGTACGGCGTATCCCATGTGTGCGGTGCGCGCGCTTCAGCGACTGTCATGACCACGGGCACCGCAACGAGCGCCGCGACAAGCTGCACGGTCGTGAAGTACGCAGCGTGGCCAAGCACCACCAGAACCCCGGCCGCGAAAACGCACGCGCTCCCCTCCAGGGTCCGGACATAACGCCGCTGTGAGAAGATCGCCCGCGTAGTATACTGCCGGCGACCGAAGCGCACCCCAACCGGCTCGGCAAGCCCGTCCCCAATCGCATTGACCAGAATCGGAACCATGATCAGATCGCCCACGCTCATCCGTTCCAGGACAAGCATTACGGGAAGAATCACGAGGTAACCGGCGAGCACCTGTGTAACCAGCCAGACCATGGTATTCGGCTGGTCCTCCGGTCGATCCAGCGATACGAAGAGCGTAGCAAAGAACGGAACTCGTCGCCGTATCGGACCGATAAGCGGGACGATCCCGAGCGCCAGTACAATGCTGCTGATCACCCGCGTGACGTCGGTATGCTCGTACCCCAGAATGAGCCAGAGGAGCACCGGGACGAAGAAAAGCGCAAAGTGGTTGATCTTCCGGGTGTAGTTAACGCGAACGCCCAGCCGGAGGACGAGCTGTGCGCTCCCGTACATCACTGCGTACAGTATGACAATCTTAAGAAGCTCACCCGTCCAGAACAGCGGATCGTGCGGGAGCTCCGCTGCAACGGAGGCAACTGTAAGGAGAGGCGACGAGATACTGGCCAAAGATGTCCCTCCTAACGCTGCTCCACTGATACCCGAAGCGGCCGCCCCGAGCCCGGAAACCGACAGAGCAAGCGCCGGCACTTCATACCCAAGCCCGCACCCCGCATCACCGCGTAACGCACGGCGCCTGGTGGACCCACTCCCTGCTCTCGACCTGATCTAGGAGAACGCGGGCTACGTCCTCCCGGCTGATCCGCGACGCGCGCGAGCCGGGCCTTCTTCAATTCGACGTCGTAATAGGGATCCAGATTATCGACCCCGAGCACCTCGTC
>PWGF01000002.1 GCA_003554375.1 Spirochaetaceae bacterium | reverse complement strand
CTCGCTGGGGCAGGTCGCCGTAGCGAGTTTGGAGCCGGAGCACATAGTCACCGCCGGTGGAGGCGCCCTCATAACGGCACCGAGGAAACGCGACGGGCAGAGGTTGAACCGATGGGCAAAAGAGGTACGGAAGGAGGTCGTGCTCCCGGATTTCAACTCGGCGCTTGCAACTACGCAGCTCAAGGAGTTGGGCTCGTACCTCGAGCGCCGGAGAGAGCTCGGAGAAGCTTTCCTGCGCGCTTTGCTTCATGGGCGGCACCGGACTCTGACGCGGGACGAAGAGCACGATCACGTGTGGTACTCGTTTCCGGTTCTGCTCGAAGGGGGAGTCAAGGAAACCATCTCGTACGCACGGAAGAATGGAGTGGAAGCTACTCGGGCATTTGAAGGAACAGTGCTCGACCGGGCCGTTTCGGAGGCAGACGGTGACGCCGGAGTAATGGATCCAAGATCGACCCCCAACGCTTACGCGCTATTCCTGAGGTGCGTGCTGTTTCCGTTGTACCCAAGTCTGAGAAAGAGCGATGCGGATACCATCACCCGGGTGCTCCGTACCTTGCCTTAGGTGGTCGGACGACAAGAGGCGGTGATCGGTACTTGGGAGTCTGAATTTTGCAAGCTTTACACGCTTCGGGGCTGTACTTATAGTTGAGGGGCTCCTATGAAGAATACGGCTGCGGATATGCAGTGCTCCACGACCGGTGCCGTTACCAGAGTACTGGTGGTCATGAACCTGGCCAAAGAAGACGCCGAGTCGCTGGGTGCAGAGATCGACCGGCTTCTCACCCGTGACGGGATCGAGGTAGAGCTCTTCGGCTTCAAGGGGAAGCCGGACCGTGAGCCTCCAACGGATGTGGATCTAGTGATCAGTCTGGGCGGAGACGGTACGGTGCTCTACTGTTGTCGACGTTTCGGTCAGCGTCAGATCCCGGTTCTGCCTGTGAATCTCGGTGCTTTCGGTTTCATCACGGAGGTAACCAAAACAGAGTGGTGGGATGCTTTTCAGGCCTACCGCTCCGGCGCGGTGGGCATGAGCCGGCGGCTCATGCTTCTGGCAACGTGGCTTCGTGGGGAGCGGGAGCTGGGGCGTTTTGTCGGATTAAACGATGCGGTAATTGCTGCCTCCGGGGCGTCGAAGGTCTTGCACCTGTGTGCTTCCTCGGGGGGGACCGCGCTGGGGAGTTACCAGGCTGACGGGATGATAGTAGCAACGCCTACGGGATCGACGGCGTACTCAGCGGCTGCGGGGGGCCCCATTTTGCATCCGGAGTTGGATGCGCTTCTCTTGAATCCGATCTGCCCGTTCACGCTAAGCCATCGGCCTCTGGTGATTCCGGGTGACGAGGTGGTGGACATACAACTCGACGCTTACCAGCGGACCGAGATCGTGCTCACTATCGACGGACAGCTAACGGAGAAGCTTTTGCCGGGCGACACGGTTCGTGTCCGTCGTGCCGATACGCAGGCGTTGATCATCCGCTCGCATCTGCGCAGCTTCTATGAGGTGCTCCGGCTGAAGCTCGGCTGGGCGGGCAGTCCCGAAGCGTAGCACGGTCCGCACTTGATCTAGTCGGGGCGCAGGTCGTTACTGCGCCTTATAAGCCGAAGCTCGGCTTGACCGGCACTTAGCACAACGGAGGCACGATCGTATGCTCGAAGAGCTGTCAATCCAGAATTTCGCTCTGATCGATCGTCTCACCATTCACTTCACTCCGGGGATGAACGTTCTCACCGGCGAAACCGGGGCGGGGAAGTCGATCCTGGTAGGAGCTCTGTCTCTCCTCAGGGGCGTGAAGGCGGATACCGAATCCATACGCACCGGAGCCGACGAGGCGGTGGTAAGCGGAGTGTTCCGGATCGTCCGGGAAAGTGAGGCGGCGTCGTGGCTCGACGCGCGAGGAATCGTTCCGGAGGACGATACGGTAGTCGTCAGGCGAGTGATCAAGAGCGCCGGGCGCGCTCCGATCTATCTTCAGTCGACGCCAATAACGCGTGCGGAGCTTGCCGAGCTCGGAGCGCTCTTATTCGACATCCACGGCCAGCACGACGCACAGTCGCTCTTCTCCGAAGAGAACCACCGTCGGATGCTCGACCGATACGCCGGGCTGGAGCAGGAGGTGAACGAGTTCACGCAGCAGTTCCAGGAGGCGGTCACGCTGCGTCGGCGATACGAGAAGCTTCTCTCCAGTGAGCGAGAGCGTCTGAGGGAGCAGGATCTGGCGGCACACGCCGTGCAAGAGATCGAGGAGGCCAATCTTACGGCGGGCGAGGAGGAGGAGCTGGAGAAGGAGCGACAGGTCCTGAGCCAGCACGAGCGTCTCTATGGCCTGTTGGAGCAGTTCTACGACCTGATGTCGCAAGGGAGCGGCGGCGCGCTCTCGCAGCTGGGGCAGGCTCGATCGGCGCTGCAACAAGCGGCGGCAATCGACGAGGATCTGACAAGTCTGTCCACAAGAACCGATGACGGATTCTATGAGTTGGAGGACGTTGCGAATGAGATCGGGGAGTATCTGCGCTCAATGACGTTTTCTCCGGAGCGTCTGGAGGAAGTGGAGGATCGACTGGCCCTGATCCACCGTTTGGAGAAGAAATACGGCGATACGGTTGGCGATGTGCTTTCTCATCTGGAGGAGGCGCGGCGTCAGCTCCATGATCTGGAGAACTGGGAAGAGGACAAGGCGCGTTTGGAGCAAGAGATTGCCGAACGGGACAGAGCGCTTCTTGAGCGGGCGAAGGCCATATCCGAGCGAAGGCTGGAAGCGGCGCGAGAGCTCGAGCAGCGAGTGGAACGGACACTCAAGGAGCTTGGGATGCCGAAGCTAACTTTCAAGATTGCGAGGTCTCGGCGTGAGAAAGACGACGGTACCCCGTCATGCGGTCCTTACGGCATCGATCGCATTGCTTTCCGCTTCTCTCCGAACCCGGGTGAGCCACTGAAGCCGCTTCGCCAGATCGCCTCCGGAGGAGAGATATCCCGTGTGATGCTTGCGTTGAAGACGGCCTTTTCCGATGTGGATGATGTAGAGACTATGGTGTTCGATGAGATCGACGCGGGCATCGGAGGAGAGGTGGCTGTTGCAGTCGGAGATCATCTAGCGGGTCTGAGTCATCATAAGCAGGTTCTATGCGTAACACACCTTGCGACGATTGGCGTTCGCGCCGATAATCATATGCGAGTTGAAAAACGCTCTCGGGGAGAGCGTACCATTACCGAGGTTCACGAGGTCAGCGGGGAGGAACGGGTCGCGGAAGTCGCGCGAATGCTGGCCGGAGATACGGAAGGTAGTGTCTCGCGTACCCACGCCCAGGAGATTCTCAACCGCTACGCTCCGCGAGAGTCTCGGTGAGCTCCGGGCGGGTCCGTTCGACGGCATCGACATCTGGAACCGGAGCGCAGGACGGCGTCTATGGGAAAGATATCTCCCGAAGCTAAGCAGCGTTACTTCGACAAAGTGAAGCAGTACAAAGGAGAAGTGGAGCAGATTCTCGCTCGTGAACAGAATGTGAAGCGGACCATTCAAGACGATACGGAGGGAAACGCTGCTTACAAGCGGGTGACGCTAGCGGAGGACCGGATGAACCTGGCCTCCCGATATTTGCTTCTGAACCGCATCTCTCTGGCGCTACTGGGTGTCAAGAATGAGGCCTTTTTGAATGACGCACGGAAGAGCTGTTACGAATCGGTCATATACTTTGAAGAAGTAGTCGGAAATCAGATAGATGCTCCTTTCAACGATTACGAGGAACGTCTGGCGCAGATTGCGGAATGGAGCGATCAACGAAGATATGAGCTGATGCGCAAGCTTGGACTGACTATCAGGTTGGTGGAAGACAGCTTTGGTGAGAACTCCAAGTGGAAGTGGAGCTTTGTCGATCTGGAAGGCCGTTATTCGGCCGTCGCCAAGAACATTATCGACCTGAAGAAGACCGTGGCGGGGCTCGATCCGCGTGTGGATGGGTATGAGGCACGACTCGGTCACCTGAAGCTGGTCAAGGAGCTGCTGCGTCGCGCGGCTGATCGCTTTCGGGAGAAGTACGAGCTTTCCACTTCGCGCATCGATGACTTCAAGTATGCCATTGCGTATTTGGGCGCGTTGAGGCGAATTCACACCCTACTGGGAGAAGGCGACGAAGCCGAGAACGTGAAGAAGCAAATGGAAGTGTGGAAGCAGAAGATGCAAACGGATGAGAAGCGTACCAATGCGAGCCGTCGAAAGCCTTCCGGACGGCGTTCGTAGCTCGATTTTCAATCCTCGTACCCTCGTGAGACGAGAAATCGGTGATGGGCAAGAAGGTAGCGACGGCGGCTCTGTTAGTGGTTCTCTCCCTCCTCATGGCGGCGCTGATACGGCGGCCCCTCGGCCCGTCGTTGGTCGTCCAAGGTGAATGGCAGCTCGTGGAGCTCTCGCCGTCGCAAATAGACGAGACTACGAGTGCACAGACCGACCGGTCCCCCGCGCCTTCTTGGTGGAGCGGTACCTTTGCTTCGCGGGTGTCGGACCTTCAGTCCCTGGTGATGGAGATGGAGCGGCTCGTCCAACGCAAGGGAGAGCCCTCTTCGGTACACGCCCTTCATTGTGAGGAGGGCGTGGTTGCAGTGGCG
>PWGF01000117.1 GCA_003554375.1 Spirochaetaceae bacterium | reverse complement strand
GTATCCGGGGGACGTATTAACGACATTGAGGTAGTCACACACGAAGACACCGAGAATGTTGCGGCACCTGCGTTCGATGCGCTCATCCGTGAAATGATCGATCGCCAAACGACCGATGTGGACACGGTTTCCGGCGCCACCGGGTCGAGTCGCGGTTTGCGGGAGGCGGTGGAAGACGCGCTCTGGGAAGCGGAATGACTATGGCGGAAGCGGCCGCCGGGGGAGGCGATGCTCTCCGGTTGCACACCGGGAGTCGACGGGACGCCGCAGAGAGGAGAATATGAATCGGGTCGAGCGATGCTGTTTGCTTGGGTTGTTGCCCATTCTGGCGACAACGCGGAATATGTGGTACGCGGCGGTTGGGGTAGGAGCGGTCGTGCTTGTTGCGGCTATCGTTGCGCTCTTGGAGCGTTCCGGTGTCCGCAACCTGCGGGATCAACTGCGACTGCTGATTCTCCTGACGGTGGCGCTGGCGGTGGGAAGGTTCACAGCCGCGGTTGCGCCGCTCATGGTTCCGCTGCCCACGGGCGCTGAGCTGTATGTCACGGTTGCCGCACTCTCACCGATTGCTCTGTCACCCGCCAGGCGGGAGGCGGCTGCCGGCGAGCGAGTCGGCGATCTTGGAGCGTTTGCCGGCGTGATGCTCGGTCTCGGAGCCTTTCGGGAAGTGCTCGGGCTCGGGACAATCTTGGGGTACGAGCTCGTGTCGCTATACCGGGTGCCGGCGGGACTCCTTGCTGAGCCGGCGGGGGCGTTCCTCATGGCCGGCGTCTTGATCCTGGGCGCACGAGCGTGGAGCGCTCACGTCGAGTGTCGCGTTGCGGCAGACGCGGGTGCCCAGGCTTCCGGTTCGCTTGCGGGCGGGACGGCGTCCGGAGCGGCTGGCGGCGGCGGGTCATCAGCCGGAGGGAGGCGCGCATGAGTCCGATCGCACGGCTTTTTCTTGAACAGATCTTCTCGCAGAACGTCGTGCTGGGAGGGTTGCTTGGCGCTCTTGTCGTGCTCATCGAGGCCAGGGGATCCAAACGCTCGGTTCTAGAGGGGGCAAAGATTTCGGCAGTCCTCGCCGGTGTGATACTGCTTGGCTGGTCGCTAGGAGAGATGCTGCCCGTTGAAGCGCAGCTCATTCGTCCGTGGGGCTTCTTACTGGTTGCGTTTGCCGGCGGAGCCGTCCTGCGTGCCTGGGGTGCGGTTGCTTCGGATTGGCTTGGCTTGCCGCGGATCGTGCTGGTGCTTCCGCTGTTCGTCGGGATCCAGCTGCTGCTTGTCGAGATGGGTGTCGAGTTCGCGGAGATTGTGGCCCGCACCTTAGGTGCCGCTCTTGGGTTCTACTTGGTCTACGTACTCTGCGGTGGAATTTGGGAAGCTTCTCGCTTATCGGAAGCGCGACCGATGTACAAGGGGGCCCCGGCGGTGCTGATTTCATTGGCTGTCCTTGCGCTCGCGATTGGCGGCCTGAGCCTTCTCTAAGATTGTACGGATCTGCGCTGTGCCCGAAGTGACGTCTCAAAGAGGCTTCAGCACCAAGAAGACCACATCAACCAGCCGCCGAGGGCGTCCGCGGCTGCCGAGGCCGGTTCTGTTTGGAGCGTTGATTTTGGCGCTCGCTCTTGGTACGGAGACGGTTGCGTCCGCAACGCCGTGGATATCCGGGAACCCGGTTGACGCCTCGTTTTCACGCGCCTGGTGGTTTGGCGCCTTCCCCAGCGAGAGCGTGCTTGGTGGGCGGTCACCTGGCGATACGGCAGGGCGTAATCTTGTGCGCACGGACGTTCGCCGTCCTAGGGCCGAAGGGTTGACCGACCTGGACGGCAAACCCCCATCGCTTACCGCGGCCGAGCGCCGTCGATTGTTTGTGGCACGCCTCCGCAATCCCGCACGCATCCTGGATAACGGAGAGGAAGTGTCGGAGGCGATCGCTTTCTATGCCCGAGCCCAACGTCTGGCTCGAGATCCGGAGCCGACGGAAGTCGAAACGCTGTATCGAGAGCACGTCGGAGAGGCAACCTTGGCGGGGGCGCTGGCGGAAGTGTTTCTGCGCTCGTTTCCGTCACGCGAAGTCATGGAGTACGCGGTTTCCTACGCGCAACAACGCGCCGAAACCGATCTGTTTGCCGATTCGCTAACCGAGCTCTACGATGCGTACGGCTTGAGCGCGGGGCCCGAGCATGACCGGTCAGGGGTTGGCCGTGCCGGAGGCAACGGGCCGTCGCATCCGATACAGCTTCCAAGTGGCAGAACCGAGCAGGGATTGCAGTTTTTCGGGGTCGAGCGAGCCCGTTTTTTCGAAGGGGCGTTGGAGGTCCCGGTGCCGAAAAATGCCTGGGAGCGCTTGCGACATAGGGTGGGAGACAGTACCGACCGTCACTTCCTCTTTGCCGGGGGGCGTACCGCGAGCTTGACCATGAGCATTGAGCGCCACGACGGGGTAGCCTGGGAGTCGTTTGCCGCACGGATGCAACAATCACCTTGGAATTACGAGCGATGGGGGAGTTTCGTGCCGAGCTCCGACCTACCCGGCTTGGGTGGCGACGCTCACGAACGGCTACTTACCTACGGCATGAGCCTGTCCGGAGGCCAAAGGCAGGGAGAGCTCAGTCTCTATCTATACGATCGCGACGCGGCGTGCGCGTACCGGATTGGATACCTTCTCACCGTCCAGGGCTCCGAGCTCTTTTTCGATCGCTTCGAGCATACGTTGGCCGCGCTTCTCTACCATCTGCTCCCGATCTACATCAACCTCTAGTTTGGCTTTCCAATTTGAGTGAGACGAGCTCTCCATTCGGCTTCGTCAAATCCGCGCAGCAAGCTTCCGTCAGGCAGCAGGAGCGACGGATAGCGAGGAGCCTGTTTCGCAATGCCCTCGGTCAGTAAGTGCTTGGCACTTCGCCGTTCCTCCGGCGGAAGCCTGTCAACCATTACGCGCCGATGCGGGACTGAAAGCTGCTCCAAGAGCTCGGCAGCCGCCGGACACCGGACGCACTGAGAGTGAGTGTACAGAACGACGCCTCCTTGGGCGGAGCCGACAGCGCGGTACGCGGCTGCGGACTCTCGCGGAGAGTGCCCATAGATGGCGGCGAAGTCCGGCCGCTCGGTGAAGAGATAATGGAGCCAGACCGCGCAGTAGTGGATAACGCCCGCAGCGAGTCCCGCGGTCGAATCGAAGAGCAACCCCGGGAGGAGGAACAGCAACGTTCCAAAGGTGTACATCGCATTTGGGGTGATGCGGAACGGGCCTCTGCGCACGAGCGGCATCGACCGGTACTCGGGGAAGAAGTGATCGGCCCCAAGCGCTCGTTTAACTCCGAAACATGTGAAGACCGAGACAACCGTCCACAGCGATAGAGCGCCGGCGACCGCAAGAGTCCCGTAACGCAGTACCGACGGCGCTTCGAGCGTTGCCGGAATCGCCGCGGAAGCCCACAGTACGACGCCGACTCGCAGGGCAAACAGTATGAAGAAGAGAGCACCGAACGCTCCGAACCCGCGCGGTCCGAGCTGTGCGCTGATGTGTCCACCGAAGAGCTCAGATCGCCAGAACAAGGCAACCACAGCCTGGTGGAGCGCTGCGCTCGCTATCGCGATACGCAGGATAGCTGCCGGTGCTGCAGTGGCCGCCGCTGCAGCCTCACTTGCTGCTGCGAGGAGGAGGAGACCCGCTGCGTGTGCAGCTTGCCCCTTCCACGCTTGAGACCGATGCCCACCGTCGGTGGAGCCTGCGGGTGACTGGAGACTCGATTGCATCGATACACCTCCGAAAAGGACGGATGGACCGCCGAATCGAACGTGGCAACGGCCGTCGACCTCTGTGCCGTTCGCCGGCCGTATACGCTTCCGACAGAGCCTTGCGACGGAGCATCCCGTGTCAGGCCCGTCGACCGCTCTGCGGCTCGCCGGACGTTGTACTCCTCAGGGCGAGGGGGTTACGATCGTGAAGATCGAGATATAGTGACTGACGCTCCCCAACAGCACGAAAACGTGCCATATTCCGTGACTATACGGGATTCGCCGGTCGGCGTAGAAGTACGTGCCTGCCGTGTAGAAGATCCCGCCCGCTACGAGCCAGAAAAGCGTCCTTGCCTCGAGGGCTTGAACCAGAGGCACGATAGCAACGATTACCAGCCATCCCATTGCTACGTACACGAGTACTGTAAGCACTCGGAATCTTCCAATGAAGAAGAACTTCAACACGATGCCAATAAGCGCACAGCCCCAGATTACCCCGAAGAGGCTCCATCCCCACCCACCGCGTAGAGGGCCGAGCGTAAAAGGAGTGTAAGTCCCGGCAATCAACAGGTAGATTGAGACATGGTCGAATATCTTCAATCGCGCCTTGGCGCGACCGGGAGGTGCAGCATGGTAGACGGTGGAAGCGGTGTAGAGCAGTACCATCGTAGCACCGTATACGGCTACAGCTACGATTGCGGCTGCTTGTGAGGTGAAGGCGGCGCGAACCACCAGAACAGCAGTACCTGCTACCGCTGCCAGCGCGCCGATCCCGTGGGTTAGGGCGTTGAGCACTTCCTCGCGGGGCGAGTACGATGAAGACGCCGATGTCTCAGTCATGAAGGAGGCTCCTCACAGGAAAATCCGAGCAGTACACGGGG
>PWGF01000369.1 GCA_003554375.1 Spirochaetaceae bacterium | reverse complement strand
GTCCAGGACCGGCACCTCCCCGTACCCAAACGTCACCTCTTCTAGCGCCACAGTGACGCCTGAGTGACGCGAGGCCGAAGAAGCGGCCACTTCACTCTCCGGGAGCGCACCCCCGAAACTCTCCGGCACCTCACCCCTGGATACGTTCCCGGAGCTAACCGCCCCAACGCGGCGGGCAGCCTTCACCGAGACGGCTACGCCTGTGTCGCCGGCGCTTTCAGCGGGTTGCTTCCCGCTTCCGTCGGAATCGTTGAGCACATCGCTCCTGCTGTTCCGCTTGCCGTTGGGCAGGGTATCCGATTGAACGTTCTGTTGCGCGCCCGCCTTCGTTTCCGACAGTGCAAAACGTGCCGTTCTCCGCTCTACCGCGCTCAGTATCAGATCGATCCCGTAGGCAAAGAGGACTGCCCAGACAGTCCACGCCAGAACTCGCGGAGTTTGGAGATACAGCTTGGCCAGATGCAGCTCGGTCCCAAGCCCGACCTGTGGCTGACTAAGCACTTCGGCTGCAACGATAGCTTTCCAGCCCATCCCGGTGGCACCGCGCGCAGCCGACAGCACGGAGGGTACCGCACTGGGCACCACGAGCCCGCCCAAACGGCGAAGCGGAGGTACAGAGAAGACCGCCGCCAACTCGCGAAGCTGAGATGGGCACCGGCGAATTCCGTCACGGATCCCGTCATGGATGAGCGGAAACGCCACCAGCAGAGCTACGAGCACCGGAACGCCGCCCGGCGAGAGCCAGATAATCGCGAGGAGGATAATGGAGATCACGGGTGTGGCACGAACCGCCGACAGAATCGGGCTAAGTGCCCGGTCCACAAACGGTAGTCCGGCCGCCACGCTTCCGGTTACTACCGCAAGAAGAAACCCGGCCGTCAAGCTTGCCGCGTAGCGCACGATGCTCGTAGCAAAGACACCGAGAAACTCCGGCGAGGCAGCAAGCCCGGCTCCTTCCTGTACCACCCGGAGCGGCCCGGGGAGGAGCAACTCGTGTCCGAGCACACGAGCTCCGGCGCTCCAAACGAGGAGAATGGCGCACGCACCGAGCAGTGCAGCCGCAAAAGATCTTGAAACAGCTCGGTGCGACTTCACCACACTCACGGATGCCTCGATCTACCTCTCCTCGTCGAAGAGGACGTAAAACTCGCTCCCCGGCAGGTCGCCGCCTACCGAGTCCGCGTCTATCTCTGCCATCAGACCGAGCAGAGTCTCGATCTCGGCCCGAGCCTCCGTGCCGGAACGCCACGTCAGCCGAAGCCGGTCGAGCGCCGAGAGGAGCACCTCCTCCGGCATACCGATCTTATCCGCAGCCGGCGTTAGCACGTCCTCGGGCGCCGCGTGCACGAGCTCATTCGCCTGTCCAAGCGCCTGCGAGAAGAGCTGTGCCACTTTCCCATCCTCGCGTGATACGAAATCCTCGGTCACGACGATTACGGTCATCGGGTACGAATCCCGCTCAAAAGTCGCCCGGTATTCGTCCTGCAGGTCCATGACGACCGACACGTTCTGTCGGGCCAAGGCTTGCGTTACAAACGGTTCCGGCAACAGCGCGGGGGAGGCGCGACCGGCCGCTGCCCGAGATGCAAGCTCCGCCGGGGCGGCAGCGTACCG
This sequence comes from Spirochaetaceae bacterium, assembly GCA_003554375.1. Lineage (GTDB taxonomy): Bacteria > Spirochaetota > Spirochaetia > DSM-27196 > SKKC01 > PWGF01. The sequence goes on along the minus strand of PWGF01000369.1, from coordinate 2,996 downwards.
CAACCGGTAGTCTTCACCCGCTTCCAACCCGTGCTCCCGGGCGAGGGCCTTGAAGAGGATGTCCGGCGTAGCTCCACGGGCCGGCATGTGTATCTCACGTCCCCGGAGATCGTCCCAGTCGAGCGTCCCGTCGCCATCCATCTCCCCCAGCTCTTCCGGCGCCCCCAACAGCGCAAGCATCCCCTCGCCGCTGATTCCGAGCGTCCGAATCGGCACCCCGCGGTTACGCAGGATCGCAGCCAGGTTCACCGGCACCGCGGCAGCATCCAGTTCTCCCTGGATGAGAAGCGGGGTAAGCGCGTCCGGCGAGCTTCGCACCGTGACATCGACAGCAAGTCCTTGCTCGACCCCGGCATCCCCGGTCAGGAAGGGAGCCGCCGTTACGGAACTCGGCCCCTGCAGTGTTCCAAATCGAACTGTCTCTTCTTCGGCGAAACCAACAGCCCCCACCACCAGAGCCAGAATCAAGCTGAGCAACCAAACAGTGAATCTCGCGTTCATACGCCTATCTTAATGTGACTAGGTGAGTTATTTCAAGGACTTAGCTCACGATAAACTCGCTTCTTAATCTTTCTTTGTACACGCTACACACCGGGAGCGTCCCTAGACGACGCGCCCTCCCCGCTCCGTCTTGCGACACTCCCCGCTTACCGCCCAGTCCGCATGTCTTCAGTTAGACCGTGCCGCCGGTGATACGCACGGCCTGCTCACCGCGCAGTCCGCACTGCAACTCCCTCACTCCACTTCCCCAGCAAGCTGCAGTTCCACCAACCGGCGATACGCGCCGTCGTCTCGGCCGAGCAGCGTATCATGCGGCCCTGACTCGACAATCCGTCCGGCACGCACAACAGCCACTCGATCGACATAGCGAACCGTACCCAGCCGATGAGCGATGACGAACGTCGTCCGATCCTCCATGAGCCTCCGCAGAGCGGCTTGCACGTAATACTCACTCTCGGCGTCGAGCGAGCTGGTAGCCTCGTCCAACAGCAACACTTGCGGATCACGAAGCATCGCGCGCGCTATCGCCACACGCTGCCGCTGCCCTCCGGACAGCTGCACGCCGCGCTCGCCCACCAGTGTGTCCATACCGTCCGGGAAGCTGTCGACAAACTCCAGAACGTTCGCCGCCGCCGCGACGCGCCGAACCTCCTCTTCCGTGGAATCCGGCTTGCCATATGCGATGTTCTCACCGATCGTTCCCCCAAAAAGCATCACCTCTTGCGGTACGAGGGCAAAGACGCGCCGATATGCTCGAAGCTCGAACTCACGAACATCACGTCCGTCCAGCAGAATCCTACCCGCATCCGGCTCGTAGAAGCGGAGCAGCAGTCGGAACAGGGTGGATTTGCCCGAGCCACTCGGTCCTACGAGCGCGATTCGCTCTCCTCGCGCAACCTCCAGCTCGATTCCATCGATTACCGGGATGTCCGGCCGCGCCGGATAGCAGAAGCGAACCCCCTGGAACTTCAGGCTGTGCGTAAACGCGGGCGGCTCGATATGGACCGGTGCGACGATTCGCTCCACCGGCAGCTCGGTCTCCTCTTCGACAATCTCCACCACACGTTCGGTAGCACCGATGACACGCTGCAGGCGCGTCACCATCCCGCCGAGGCCGGCGATCGATCCCCCGATGAAACCGGTATAGAGGATGAACGTGACCAGATCCCCCACGCCGAGAACCCCGGCATCCACCAGCGTGCTGCCGTACCAGATAACGGCAACCATGCTTCCCATCACCAGAAACCCGATCAAACTCCCAATGCTCGAACGCAGAAACCCGGTCTGCATTGCCCGCCTGAGGACCCGATCCAACCCGCTGTGGTAGCGATTTCCCTCCACCGGCTCGTTGGCAAACGCCTTCACCGTTCCGATTGCCTGCACCGTCTCGTCGACGATAGTATTCGTCTCCGCAAGCTCGTCCTGGGTATCTCTGGCCCGCCGTCTGATATAGCGTCCGAGAAACGTCACAACCAGCACGATTCCCGGCACGATTGCCAACATGAAGCCGGAAAGCTGCGGGGTTAGCACGAAAATCATAACGAGCCCGGCAAGCAACACCACTGCTTGCCGGAGGAAGTCCGCGAGCATATTTGATGCTGCTTCCTCCAGCTTGGACACATCATTGGCGATACGACTGACCAACTCGCCCGCTCGATGCTCGTCATAGAAGCCCATCGGGAGCGCGAGGAGCTGCCGGTAGAGGGCGCCGCGAACATCACGCGAGACCCGGTTTGCGACCGCAATAAACGAGTAGCTCGCTCCGAACTTGAGAACGGCTCGCACGGCAAGAACCACGATCAAGGCAAGGCTCAGGGAGCCTACTCCCTCAATAATCCACGTATCGGTGTCAGTGATCTCGTTTACCAACTGCCCGGTCAAAAAGGGAAAAGCAAGAAAAGCGGCATTCGTCGCAAGGGTCAACAGGAGCCCAACCGTCATAAGAGCGGCATGAGGGCGAACATAGGAAAGCAGCCGTGGGAGGAGTGTTCGAAGCGACCGGAGAGATGACGAAGCACTGGCTGCGCGGTCCGCACCATTGTCCCGGCCGGCACCGATGCCTCGTGAGGTGTACCGATCTTCCTTAGTCTTGTTTCTGGTCTCGTTGCCCCGAAAACCTCGACGCCCTGGGCCAATGCCGACCGAAGATGCTCCCATATCTCCCAACGTAGCCAACGCGTCCGCGAAAAGCAACTGGAGCGCCGGCACCGCAAAAACCGGTGCTAGCGCATGAACTGGAATGCGCCCGTGTTCGAGCGTGGCCCGTCCCAATATGGCCCGTCCCAATGTGTCCACGTTCGAGCGTGGCCCGTCCCAATGTGCCCCACGTTCGACTGTGCCCGGTTCGAAGAAGTGTGTTATGCTGTATCTCGTGGTCGCAGGAGGTGTTATGAGGGATCGGCACGAATCATCGGGAAATGTTGTGGCTGGGGGCCGGCTCCGCTCTGAACGACGCGATAGGTTATCCGTTTGCGCGGCTGCCGGGGCTATCTTGG
>PWGF01000377.1 GCA_003554375.1 Spirochaetaceae bacterium | reverse complement strand
TTGTCGTCATGCGTGAGATGGACGTCGAGTTCTACGGCGTGGCACCCGAGTTCCCAGGCGAGTGCAAATCCAGCTAGTGTATTCTCAGGAGCGAGTTCCCGCGCCCCGCGATGTCCGGTAACCTGTATCATGTGTACTCTCAAGCAGCTGTATCTCCGTCTTCCCGCAGCCCGTACTGAAGGTAGCCTGGGTGCCGCCGCCATTGGACTTACTGATTGTCGTTTTCTTCCCCGACTAACATGCGCAAGTGCTCAAGACTAGATTCGAGATGATCGTGAAATGCGGCATGCGCCCGGGCAGTGTCGCCCGCTCTGATGGATTCCAGAATCTCCCTGTGCTCCGCTATAGACTGCCGCATCACATCCATGTTGCCGGCTGAGCGTTTCATGTACGGCTCAAGAAGCTTCATAATCTCGCTGTACATCCTGGTTACCACAGGGTTCTGCAGGCTGTTGACGATGGCGAAATGGTAGTCGATATGCGCCTTGGTATAGAGCGACGGACTTCTTTGTCGTAGCCCGCGTTCCTGTTGCTGGAGAGCGGACTCCATTTTGGCGACCGTCGCTTGGTCGCCTTGCCGTGCAAGAAGGCCTATTACACTGCCGGCTAGTAGCTCGCGAAACTGCAGGAGGTTGGCAATACTCGTTTTATCTACCCGCAAGTATGCCTGGACGTTGCGGGACAGCGTCTCGATGTAGTTGTCAAAGTCATTGCGTACGACGAACGCGCCGGACCCCTTACGGACGCATATAAGGCCCTTCAACTCAAGAGCCTTCAGCGCTTCACGAATAGCTCGCCGTCCAACACCCGATTGATTTGCTAGCTGTTGCTCGGAAGGGAGCTTGTCGCCTACCGCAAGCTCGCCGGTCAGAATTCTGTCTTCCAGTTGCTCTACGATAGTCTCGGTAACGCGGCTTACCGGCATGCGTTCAAGAATCCTGCGGGTAGAACCGTTCTTCTTCGTTTGTTCTTTCATTTCTCCACCTTTTCTGCTCTGGCGTCTCGGTTCGCGTCAAAGCTTACGGAAGTCTATCCGGCCTGCAACGCTGTCGTTTCGCTGTCCGAGCATACGAACACGAACTCCTCCGTGCTGCTTCCTCTTACCTCACGGCAACAGACTCGGACGCAGGTTCGAGTTCCATCCTCTTACCGAATTGGAGCAGCGCTGCTTTTCGCCGATATCGGTTTGCAGACGCTAAGCTGAACTCATGATGGTTGGAATGGAACGTAACTCGTTGGTGGTCCAGACCGTCCATCAAACGGCTGCCCAATGGATGGGCAAGGATCCCCAAGTGTACCTCGATCCCATCGTAGCCGGCATCAAGCACTCGGCGCATGAGGTCCGAACCGGATGCCACGCTGCCTGAGAGCAGTCCATCTGCAAACGGAGCCAACGTAGTGAAGATGCGCATCTCTTACTCCTCAAAGGTGGCCGTGTCACCCGTTTGTTGCTGCCAAGCCACGATCCTGGACCACAATTCGCCAACGATTGTCCGGTATTGATCCCGCCCGTACAGGTTTGTCCGCTCCAAGGGGTCATCTTTCAGGTTGTACAACTCGTGCTCGCCTGTTTGGTTTAAGGTAAGCCTCCAGCCGTCCGGAGTGACTATTGTCCGCTCCTCGATCGGATGAGGATATAACCGTTCGAGTTCCTTCTGCAAGCTGGGTGTCAGTACGCCGGTATACTTCTTCTTCTTGTAGAGGGCCTTTGGGTTCTCGCGATACTCGATGAACACATCCTTGCCCTCGTAATGGTGATCGCGGGCAATCACCGGATAGAGTGACTCCCCTTGCAGTGCGTCATCCGATGGACGGTCAAGCGCTTCCAGAATAGTTGGCACCAGATCTATCAGGTTGACGGGGCCGTCGATGATTCGCTGCTCGGTGGCAACCCACGGAACGCGGACGAGAAGAGGCACGCGGACGCTCGGCTGGAACATCACACCTTTGCTGATGAGGCCGAAATCACCCATCATCTCGCCATGATCGCTCGTGAACACGACGAGCGTATTCTCGTCGAGGCCGTGGCGCTTGAGAGATTCCAGAACGTGCCCCACATAGGTGTCGATCAGCGTTACGCATCCGCGATAGCGAGCAATCTGCTTTCGCCACGAGTACTCGTCGTTCAACGGGAAGTGTCGACCGCGCGTCTTTGCGTACTCGGCCTTGAACCGGTACTTGACGGGGGCGGTCTTGTCGAACTCCGCACCGAAGTTCGGAGGCAGATCGATCTCCGCCGGATCGTACATGTCGTCGTTGACACTTCGATAAGGCGGATGAGGCTCGAGAAAGTTCACGTACAGTGCAAACGGCTTGTCTTGGTTCTCGCGAAGAAAGCGGTCCGCTTCACCGGCAAGAAACGCAGGCTTGCTGTATTGAGCCGGTACTCTGGTGGCAAAATCACGGGTGAAGAACCGGTACTCCCCGTCTTCACCGTCGGGCATGAAGCCGTTCTCTACGAGAAATCTATGGTAGGAGCAGTTTGTTTCCGGTGTCGAGGTGTCGTCACGCACATCGCGGTAGTAGTAGTCTTCCGTGCTCACCCACTCATCGAACCCATGTTGGCGTTGCGTCTCGTTGCCGAGGTGCCACTTACCCATGTAGGCGGTGCGATAGCCCTCAAGGTACTCCGATATGCAACGCACATCATGCGGCAAGATCTGGTTATTCTCCACTACTCTGTGTGAATGAGGATAGAGGCCGGTCATTATCGTGCCTCGCGATGGGCTACAGACCGGTTGTGAGGCATAGGCGTCGCGAAACACGAAGCTCTCATTTGCCAGAGCGTCTAGATTCGGCACCCGCACATTGCGATTTCCGTTTACCGTGAGCGTGTCATGGCGCTGCTGATCGGTAAAGATGAAGAGCACATTTCGGGGATTCATGGACGGCGCGACCTCCTTAAGGGCACGCTATATCATGACCGCACAATTGTCATATGTCAATAGCTGGACATGTTGCTTCTCCCAATGCTATCGTTGTGAAAGACTATTGCCTCTTCGATCCGAGGCGCCTTTGCCTATCCGGCCATTGATGCCGGACCAAGGCGATGCCGGCAGGACGATGTCCGCGGACAAAACGGGCGGAATGGAGCAATACGCATGAACGTAGTATTAATCTTCGGTGATCAACACAACCCGGAGTTCACCGGTTGCTATGGCGGATTGACCAACACCCCCAATCTGGATCGGCTGGCCGAGCGCGGTGTCACCTTTACCAATGCTTACTGCAACTACCCGGTCTGTGCGCCTTCAAAGGCGAGCATGTTCACGGGGAGGTATGCGCACGAAATAGGCATCTGGGACAACAGTGCGTGCTACGACGGCACGTTGCCGGACTGGGGGGGGTATTTGAACGACAGCGGAGTGTGCATCGCGAGGGTAGGGGCACTGGACTTCGCCAAGGAGGGGAATTACGGGTTCCGGACGCACATCAACCCGACCTTTCACGATAGCAACGATGTGACCGGCCTTTGTCGAGGCGACTATCTGGTCCGCCGAGCGCGGACAGGGAAGAAGGTGTGGAGCGTTCGGACTCGACCTTCCGAGGAGCCGAACGAGCCTGATCTCTCCAGGACAGAGGCAGCCGTGGGCTGGTTGAGGGACAAGCGCCCCGCGGATATCCCTTGGTTGTTGGAGATCGGGTACCGGGCGCCGCATCCGCAGTGGAGACCTAGGCCCGAGCTATACGAGTGCTACAGGAACCGGGTTGGGCGTCTGGCGGAGAAGTACTATCAGAGCTATGAGCAGTTGAATCGTGTGGAGCAGGTACAGAGTTACTACTCGTGCGGCTATACGGGTAGCGATGATACACTCCCGCTCGTACACGCCGCATATCACGCGACGGTCGAGGAACTCGACGAGCAAATAGGGCGTGTTCTCGTTACGCTGGAAGAGACAGGGGTGCTTGATGATACGGTGGTCATCTATACCTCTGATCACGGCGAGATGCTTCGGGCACACGGAGCATGGGGAAAGGTGTCGCTCTACGACGATGCGCTCCGGGTGCCTCTCATTGTCGCTGGAGCGGGAGTACCGTCCGGGGTAATCGAACGCACACCGGTATCGCTCATCGATCTGTATCCGACCGTAGCGGACATTCTAGGGGTGAGGAAGGCCGTCTTTGCACGGGGAGACTCCGTCCTGCGTCTCGTCAGATCGGACTCTTCTCCCAGACGCTCTCATCGGTTCGTCTTCGCCGAATCACACCTGTATCCTCGGATCACCGGATCGTTTGCGGTGCGCCGCGATGAGTGGAAGCTCATCGACTACATCGATCATCAACCGATGCTGTTCAACCTACAGGAAGATCCTCAGGAGTTGAACGACTTGCTCGCACGCACGGAAAGCGGCGCCACTGCCCGGGCAAAACTGCAGGAATTGAGAGAGTGCTTGTACTCGGTTTGTTCGAAAGAAGCGGTGCACAGGCGGGCGCTTCGGGAGCAGCGTGTACGCCGCCGGGAGCTCGAGGAGTCCGGAGAAATGGCGGCCGGGTTGAGGAAACGCGGCTTCGTCTGGGAAAACGAGCAACTCATCTGCGTTGAAGGGGAGGGGTGATGAGAGCTCGAATGCTTGTGAAAGCCTACTATGCAGCCGGCGGTACGGCGGCTGCCGGCC
>PWGF01000159.1 GCA_003554375.1 Spirochaetaceae bacterium | reverse complement strand
TCGAGCGAGTATGAGTCGATTCCGGAGGCCCAGGAGGACACTCCGGACTTCATTAGTAACTTGAAACAGGTGCGGTTTCGTCTTTCGGATGAGGCGGAGCAACGCACGATCCAGGGGAGTCTAAAAGGTCCACAAGAGGTGAAGGCGGGAGCGCTCGAAGTGGATGATGGGGTGGAAGTCCTTAACAAGGACCAGCATCTCATCACGTTGACCGAGAACGCCGATCTTGATCTTGAGGTGCAGATTGATCTGGGGCGGGGTTACGTTCCGGCTGAGGTAAACGAGAAGTATATTGAATTCGTAGGCACTATCCCGGTGGATGCCGTATTCAGCCCAATTCGGCGTGTGAAGCATTCGGTTGAGAATACGTGGGTTGGAGAGAGAACCGAGTATGATAAGCTCATCTTCGAGGTCTGGACGGACGGAACGGTTTCTCCGGAGGACGCGGTAGCCGAGGCTGCAAAGATTGCCAAGGACCATTTCACCGTCTTCATCAACTTCGATGAGGATGAGCTGTATCGCGATCAGGAAATAGACGAAGACGAGGAACGGTTGCGGCACCTGCTAGAGACACCTGTGGAGGAGCTCGAGCTCTCGGTGCGATCCAGCAACTGTTTGAAGAACGCCAATATCCGGACCATCGGTGACCTAACGTCTCGCACTGAAGAAGAGATCGGAAAGACGAGGAACTTCGGACGCAAGTCGCTTCAGGAGATCAAGGAGAAGCTGGCGGAGTGGAACTTGAGTCTGGGCATGACGGACTACAGTGAGATCAAGAAGGCGTTGCGCGAGGGGTATTCACCCGGAGGACAGCAAGAGGTGACAGCAGAGGAGGGGCAGGATGAGGCATAGAGCTGGATTCAACAGGCTTGGGCGGAAGGCGAGCCACCGGAAGGCGTTGCACTCGAGCTTGATCACGTCCCTGATTCAGCGCGAACGGGTTCGGACCACTGCGGCGAAAGCCAAGGAGATACGGCGCAGTGCTGAAAAGATGGTGACGCGGGCGCGGACGGATTCGGTGCAGAACCGAAGATTGGTTGCTCGTCGGATCGGTGACGAGTCCGCAGTGGCCAAGCTGTTCACTGAGATTGCCCCCAGATATGTGGGGCGGCCTGGTGGGTACACCCGCATACTCCGCCTTGGTCGGCGGAGCGGAGATGGTGCCGAAATGGTGCTTCTCGAGTTCGTGGGCAACGAGGAGCAGGAGGAGAGTGCCGCTCCTCGACGGCGCCGAAAGAAACGGCGGGCCGAGGAGAAGAGCGGGGAACAAGCCGCAGAAGGCGGTGAAAGGACCGATCAGGGAGTACCGGAGGCAGAGGCTGGCCATGAGTAGAACCAGAACCTTCGCTTGCTCGGCAAGCTGGAAGGGAACGCTTTCCGGTGCTCGACTCGCCGGACCGTGAGGCGTTTGGTCGCGCTACGTGAACAAAAGAGCAAATCTCGCGCTGTGTTCAGAGAGCCCCGGTCTACCGGGGCTCTTTTTGGTACACAATTATCTGCCGATAGTGTTACTATTGCATGAAGAGGTTCTAAGCTCGACCTGAAACGCAGATGGCGTCAGTCGTTTCGGTCGCTGTGCAAGACGTGCTGCGCGAGGGATGGTGCGGCAAACTCATAAAGGAAAGCGCAGGTAATTATGAAGACGGGGCAGAAGCTGAGCGTTAGCCTCCTCTGCGCGGTGCTATTGGTGGCCGGGTTCGTGTTCGCGGGGGTAACCGGCCTTTTCGATTATGTTGAAACTCATTTTCACAATCCTCGGGTCGAGGCACAGTACCACCAGCGCCTTCGGACTGCCTCACAGGAAATCACCGCATACCACGAGCGCACGAGGGGAGAGACGGAGCTGCTGCTTGAGGAGGGTGCCTTCCGGACCGTTTTTCGCGCCAACCAGAGTAGAGAGGAGATCGAGGAGCGGCGGCGTCTTCTGGAACGGTTTGTGGCGCAGGAGCCGGGATTCGACTATATCCGGATCGTCAGTGAGGATGGCGACCAACTATACTACAGCAGTCGCGAGGAGGATTACGAAGGGACGGACACCAGGCGGGAGTATGTAGCTGTTGAGGAGATGGACGGGAATGCCCTGGTATTGGAACTCCTACAGGATACGATAGAATCGCCGCAGTTGACGATGGAACCCGATGGTGGTCGTTTCATCTATCTAGCACCGTCGTACGACGAGGAAGGGATTCGTCGCGGTACTGCCTTAATCTACATCGGACTCCGCTCGTTGGAGAACCGTTTGGCGGCTCAAGGAGTTATGCAGCCGGGCCGTAACGTAGAGGTAGTCTCGGAGTCTGCGCTTGTTCTTGACGTTCCGCGGGAGCTGCGAACCGCATTTGCTACGGCCTTGGACGGAGTGTCGGCTGCCCGAGTTGTATCCGACACTCTGCGCGTGGAGGATGAAGAGGATCGACGTTTTCGAGTCCTCGGTTTGGAGAACGAGATTGTCGGGGCGGTAGGCATGGCGGTTCCGGAAAGGGAGTTCGTCATGAGCTCCGTTCTGGAAACGGCACTGGGGGCCACGGTCTTTCTCAGCGTGTTTCTGATCGTCTTCCTGCTGTTGAGTCTGCGACAGGATCCGGAGCTTGTTGTTGCGGAACGAGTCAAACGGTTCCAGCTCCATCTCCTGCGGGAGTACCTAGAAGGCAAGCAGGATTTGAACTTGGACAGGTGGCGCAGGGAGCTTCGCAATCGGAAACGGGAAGTGGTGAAGCAGCTGAGCCGTGGGGTGCGGCAACGAAAGCGTAAGACGGTTGAGGAATTGGCTTCACGCAGCTGGGACGAGATCGTAGAGACACTGGGACCGGGAGCTGTTGGGGCGAGCGAGAAGCCGGGAGCCTCCGAAATGCGGCGAATCGAGGACCGGCTCGAACGACTGCTCGAGGCGGTGCAGCGTATAGGCGGCGGAGGACGGGTCGCTGAGGAAGACTCCGGTGAAACAGTCGCCGATGTCAGAGAACGGGCGGATAGGTTGTTGACGGCCGGAGTGCGAGGTACCGAGGGCGACAGGATGGCCAGGGGGGAAGAGGCGGCCGAAGAGCTCGACGAGGAGGAGACCGATTCTGCAGCTCTCCTTTCCGCCCTGCGTTCGGCCGGAGAGGTCGAAGGGCTCGAAGCGACTGAGGGCGCAGGGACGGTTGAGGAACTTGAACAGATCTCGCAGGCGGAGGAGACGGATGAGCTCGGGCCGGCAGAGGAACACGGTGCAGGAGAGCTGGAGGCGGCGGAGGAGTACGATGCCGAAGAGCTGGAGCCGGTGGACGGGGACGGTGTCGATGAGCCGCTCGAAGAGGGCCGGGAGCTCGAGGTGGTCGATGAGCTGGACGAGATAGAGACTGCCGAGGAAGCGGAGCCTGCTGAAGAGCTGGAGGAGGTGGAGGCTGCCGAGGCGACTGAGGAACCGGAACCTCTGGAGGCGCTTGAGGAAGCGGAGGCGGGCGAGACTGAGCCGGCCGCGACGTTGCCCGAACCTGACCGGTCCGGCACTCATGCTCGCTACACGGAGGCGGCGGTCGCCGGCGAGCGGGCAAGCTTGGCGGAGCTGACCGAAATGCTGAGCCGGCGGGAGACAGCTGTTATACAGGAGCAAGGGCTTGTTCGGATTAACGAGCGGCTTTACGAGGGCGAGGCCCAAAGGAGTCGTGGGGAAGGCGGAGACCGGCACCTCCGGGGCGACCCCGGGCAACAGCCGCGCCGGCATGCGGAGCCAAGTGTGTCGCCGGAGCAGTTGGAGGAATTGTCCGGGGTGTTGACGCTGGGTGGCGGACGACTTGCCTCTCTTTCCGGTGAGCCGCCGCGCTCGAGGGAAACGGATGAGGAAGCCGGCGCCCAGAAGCGGCGCTTGGTTGCCTGTGGTGATGGGATCGACTTCGATGACTTCCTCCGGAACTATCCCCAGGGAGAGACCGGGGTTGTTAGAGGGATAATGGATTTGAGCCGCTATGCCGGGGCGGTTGCCGCGCTGCTGTTAACGTACCAGACTGACGGCTCCATGACGGTCTCCCACTGGCTGGGGATTGACCAAGAGTGTGCGGCTTCCTTTGAGATTCCGGAGACCTCGACACTGAATCACAACGTGTTCTCCAGTCGCGCGATCTACTTCGCGGAGCATCGTCTCAGTGAGCTGGGAGTGACCTCGGATTCGTGCCGAGCCGGCGAAGTCGACCGGTTCGGACGCCCGCTCTTCTTGCCGGTCAGGTACCGGGGAGAAGGTGCCTACCTGGCGTTGGGAATGGGAGAGAGCGAGGCGTCGCTGAACGAGCTTTTCCGGCGAATCCACGTGCGCATGCATAAGAAGCCGGGCCGTCCGGCAAACCTACCGGCGTCGTAAGCGGCCCCGGGGTTGAGCTTGTGAGTAGCCGAATGGCTGCCTGCGGCGTGTACTGGGCGCGTTTGCTGCAGGGAGTTCCCGGGTATTCGTGCCTCAGCGTTTAAACTCCGACGCCTTAACTGTGAGCGTCCGCCCCCTCCGGTGCTCGATCGCCTATTGGTATTGGCGCACTGCGGACCGCGGTGCCGAGGGAGCAGTGGCCGAATGTGGTTGCCGGCAGTAGCAGGTCATTCTTGCGGGCCGGTTGGGGCGGAACGCAGGTGTCGATGGATGACATCCGCTGGTGACTCGC
>PWGF01000514.1 GCA_003554375.1 Spirochaetaceae bacterium | reverse complement strand
AATTCCAAAAAGCTGAGAGGATTTTCGTTTGGAGTAGAGATTGCCGGTCAAACGGGCCCGGTTGGTAAATATGGGAAATTCTGGTAGTAGCCATTAGTAAGGCCTCCTATTCGTTAGGTTTCGGTTTTTGGTTTCCTTCATCTCCGCGTCACGCTGCAAGAGAAGCAGTAACCCAAATCGCCGGATCACCCTGCACGATAAAAGGGCCTAGTAAGTGAAAGCAATATAGCAATACCAAGCTAAATAAAAAATAAAAAGCCCGGGGCGCGATTTACGCTCCGGGCTTAAGGTGCAAATTGCGCCAGGGGAGTAGCGCGGATTCGCATTTAAATGTCTACACCCGCGGCCTGCGCGAGGGCTTTGGCTCGGGTCATATCCGTGGCCTCGAGCTCTCCCTGGCGGGTCACGTTCCATGTTTCTTTCTTGTACGGGTTGCCTGCATTGTCGCCGGACTTGCCATTGTTGCGAGAATCGCCCCCGGTGTTGTCTGGGGCTGGGATGTAGTGCTTAGCTACGTCCGCTGCGGCCAGCTTCGCCAGGACTTCTTTGGCGCCGTCTGCGTCTTTCAGATCGCCGCCCACAACCGTGTACTGCCCGCCGTCCTCGGTTACCTCAATGGAGTCTACCAGGGTGCGCAGCTTGGCAAAGTCCGGATCTTGTGGGTCCTTAAGTGCCCGCAGAAAATCGTTGAGCCTCCGGGAGTCCTCAAAGCCGAATTTCTCGGATAGCATTTTGCGTTTCCAGGATTCCTTTACATAGTCCCGGGCTTTCTGCTCGGCCTGGTCGATATCCTGCTGGGCTTTGGTCAGCTTCTCCTGGTACTGCGCTTCGAGTTCGGCCTGCTTGGCCCGGACTTTATCAGAAACCTTTTTATCAAAATCGCCCTCACCCGGGTCCGCGTCGGGGTCGTAGTCCTTAAGCTTATCCCATTTGTTCAGGTCCACGTTTTTGTACTTGGCCAGGTCTTTTTCCAGATCTTCGTTGATGTCCCGCTGTTTCTGCAGGGCCGTCTTTACCCGGTCTACATCGTCCTGGGTTTTGATCCCGTCGCCGGTTACCTGCAGGTACCAGGCGCCGTCTTTTTCTTTGTAGAATTGCGCCGCCCCCTCTGGGATGGCGTCTTTAGAAGTGTATTTATAAACTAATTGCATTATGCTTGTTTTAAGTGTTTAGAGTGGCCTGTAATTAGGGTAGATATAGCCCTGCTGCCCGGCCAGGTGGTCCGCTACCTGCCTCTCGGGTAGGTCCGCCCGGTTCGCGTTCTCAATTTGCTCCTCGGATAGCCCGGTGCTTTTCAAGTGTTCAACAGCCTGATCCCAGGAGCGGACGCTGTCCACGGGCTCGATTTCCCGGGCAAAGTTTTCATTGTTGTTGTCGGTTGCCCAACGGTCTTCAATCTTCATAGTAACAATGTAAGCGGTTTAGTCTAAATAAAAAATATTTTTATACCTCAGCCAATTTAATCAAAACATCCCCGCCGGGTGTTTCGCCCCGGGACAGCACCCGGAATTTTGTGCCGGCGTTAAAAAGGATTTCTTTTTCATGGCCGACAACTGACAGCGAGTCAATATGCGTTCCGTTGCGGCCGAGAATTTCAAACAGCACACTTCTCCCTTCAGTACCAAACTCCGTAAATTCAAGCGCTTTGGTCCGCTCTAAGCTGGTACTTGTAAATGCGTCCATAGTCACAAACCCGTCTTTTTTAAACTGGGCCAGCACGTTGTCAGACAATCTTGTGCCCCGGTAAGAAAGGCCTTCATAGCCGGGCGCCTCACCCAGTAGCTGCTTAAGCCTGGAAATATCATCTTTAGTCCACTCAAGCCCTCGCTCTGAAAGATTAGACGGGGTTTCCCCACGCAGCATTTTGTTCCAGTTTACATACCCATCCGCTGTATAATCACTAACAACGCGCCGGCTATCCACGGGCAGCCCGTTAAGGTACCTTCTGGCTTGCTCCTGGTGTAAATTAAAATCATCAGTCCGAGGCCCGGTATTGGCTACCGGTCCGCCAATGCCCGGGACGCCCAGATCAGCCTCCAGGGCTTGGATTTGTTTCAGCGTCAGCGCTTTCCCGTTGTCGGCAAATGCGGTCACCGGGACCCCGTTCTGGTAGGAATTGAACCGGCCGGGGCCCAGAATGTCCAGCTGCCGGGACGCGGGTTGCTGGTCAAACCATTCCTGGTACGTCATGGGCTCGGGGACCTGGCCGTCCATCGATGCCCGGGTTCCCGGGTCCATCTCTTCCAGGTCAATGCCCAGTTCTTCCCAGCTTTTGGTAACGGCCACAAATACGCACCGGCATTTAATGTGGGCCGGGAGCTGCGGCGGGCGTTCTGCCGGGTAGGGGTTCTGGGCTTCGCCGGCCGCGCAAATTTCGCACGTGCGGTCGTCGAGCGTCAGCACCCACTCAAACCCCTTGATGACTTCTTTGTTGGCCTCGTGGAACTGCGCACGGGCGTCGTTGGATGCTTTCATGACCCCGGTCCGCACCAGGTTCTCAGCCTGCTGCCCCTGGCGCCCGATAATGCCGTCTTTGAACCCGTTCTCGCGGCGCCCGCGGATCCGGCGCATCAGATCGTTCACTGATTCGCCGGCCAGGATCCCCTGGCGGAGCTGTTCATTGACTGCTTCAATGGTCTGCAGGGGCATGCCGTCAAACCATTGCAAGATCGTCTTCCCGGAGATGGGCCGGTTGGCCATGATGCTGCGCAGCTTGGCCTCCGGGGGGAGCTTAAAATTCCGGTCAATCGGCCAGGTTTTTTCCAGCAGGCGTTTTTCAAAATCAGCTTCAGCAACCGCAACATCCCCCATCCGGGTTTCATGCTCCTTGGCAACCTGCTGAAAGAACTTCTGCGTAGCCTGGCCGGCTTTTTTTGCTGCTCGGTCAATAGCCTGGGCGTCAGCCTTGGAAATCGGTCCCGAGGCGGGCAGGTCAACGACTTCTGACGCAATGGCGTCGGAAACGTCCCGGCGCAGCTGCGGGAGCTTTTTATTCAGCCATTTAGCCTCTGAACCCCCGAGCCGCGTCAAGTAGATCGCATGCCTTATCTCGCGGTCCAGGAGAATCTGGTTAACGGTCTTCGGGGACGCTCTTTTTCTGGGGTCGCTCATTCAAGTCCCGGGGCTGGGCTGGTCTCCAGCCTGTTTTTCCGTTCGTCGTCGTCGATATTCGGGTCCAGCCGTTCGCCCTGGCGGAGATTAAACAGGTAATCGTCGAAGAGCATGCCGCCGGCCTGGGTGACGCCCCAAAGTTCGGTAATTTCTTTCGTGCTCATCTCTACCGGTAGGAAGTCGGTATTTAAGTGCACGCTGATCTCTCCCGGGGCGCCGGTCCATTCGCGCACTTCTTCGCAGGCCAGGGTCAGCCCCTCGGCCACGTTATTGGCGATGGCCGCCAGCAGGGAGTGTTCCCCGGTACGTTTGATGATGTGGCTTTCTGCGGCCTCCGCGGCCCGTTTCTCAGTGGCCAGCATGCGCGCGCCCAGCGTCGCCATGTCATTTTTGATGGACCCCAGCTCTTCGCGCAGCTCGGAAAGCCCGCCGCCGGTAAACTCCAGGTATTTGGCATCCGCTTCGGGGTCCGGAAAAATCCAGGCCGTCGCCGACCCGATGCGGTATTCAGTTTCTTCGTCGTCGTCTTTATGGCCCGTAATGACCGCCGTAGGCAGCCCGGTAAAATGCAAGCCGTGCTTGTAATCGGCCCGGGTCCGATAGTGGTCCACATTAAGCTCTGCGAGATCTTCCAGGGGCGGTTTGTCGTAGCCGGGCTCCAGGTCCTGGACCCCGATGAAATAAAACGGGATATGTTTAAAGGTTTCCCCGTTCCGGCGCGGTATGATCGGCTCGCCCACCTGTGCGTAGGCAGCCTCAGATTCAGCCGAGGTCTGCCGGAAGACGCGCTGCTGATAAATACCCTCCGCCAGCTCCAGGACGCGTACCTGGCGGATAGTTTCTTTCAGGAACTCATCCGAATCAGAAAGCTGTTCGTTGGTCTCCAGGAGCCGTACTTGCACCACCGTGCTTTTGTTGTTTACCAGCTCCGTACGGAAGCCCAGGATCTGCTCGGCGCTGTATAGCTGCAGGTAGGCCCGGAGATTGCGCTGCCGGGCCTCGGCGACAGACAGCCGGCGGCCTTCTTCGCTGCGCTGATGGTCAACCAATAATCCCGCGCGCCCGGTAGCGATAACCTCGTCAAATACCATATTGCAGACCCCGGCCAGCGACACGCCGCCCAGGGTAGCATCCTCGATAAACTCATCCAGCCCCGGGCCTTCATACTTAACATCCGGTTCCTTGCGGAACACCATCCCTTTCAGCGACTGCGCGGTCCGGTCAGTGGCTCCGTACCAGCCGGCCCGCTGCTGATAGGCCTGGTACTCTTCGGTCGTCTGCCCGCCCAGTTTCGGCAGGTACTGCGTCCCGGCGCCGTGGATGGCAGAGCGTCCTTTCAGTACGTCCCGGCACAGTTTCCATTTAGGTTCTTGCTCGATATAGGCATCTTCTGGGAGGGCGACGGATGAGCTCATAGTAGATCGGGTTTAAAGTTTTTAAAAGTAACGGCCAGGATACCGACAATGGTCTCCCCGGCCAAAAAAGTTTTGATGACGTCCGTTCCCCGGTTCTCGGTGTTCACCCGGCAGTTT
>PWGF01000036.1 GCA_003554375.1 Spirochaetaceae bacterium | reverse complement strand
TGCGCCCGTCGAACTCGATGCTACCGCCGTCGATCTTACCCGGAGGGTCGGGCAGGAGCCGGAGCACGCTCAAGCTCAAAACTGTCTTGCCGCATCCGCTCTCGCCAACGATTCCGACCACGCGCCCGGAATCGAGCGCGAACGACACGCCGTCTACCGCCGGCACCCGGCCTTTCTCGGTGTAGAAGCTTGCGCGGAGATCATGCACGCTGAGGACCGTTGACACCGTTGCTTCTCCTTTCCGCCCCGCTCAGCGGGTCTTCGGATCGAGCGCGTCGCGCAGCCCGTCACCAATCAAATTGAACCCCAAAACCATCAACAGGATCGCCACGCCCGGGAACGTCGTAAGGTGGTGCGCCACCCGCATGTAGCCGCGTCCACGGCTCAGAATTGCGCCCCACTCCGGGGTAGGCGCCTGCGCACCGAGACCGAGGAACCCGAGCCCGGCAGCCCACAGGATGCTCGTGGCGATTTGAAACGTGCTCTGGACGATGATCGGCCCGAGACAGTTGGGGAGGATATGCCGGAAGATGATGCTCGAGTTGCGTATTCCCGCCGCCTTGGCCGCGTGTACGTAGGTCTGCTCTTTGGCTGAGAGAACCGAGCCGCGCACAAGCCGGGCGTAGAGCGGCACCGACGCCAAGCCCGTGGCGATCATGACATTCTCCACCCCTACTCCCAACACCGTCACCACGATGATGGCCAGGAGGATCCCGGGGAACGCGATCATGATGTCAATGAAGCGTTGCGTGAACAGGTCGATCGCGCCGCCGTAGTACCCGGAGATCGCCCCGATGGGCACCCCGATCACCACCCCGATTACCACCGATATCAACCCGATCATCACCGATATCCGGGCGCCAAAGAGAAGCCTGCTGAACAGGTCGCGCCCCAGCTCATCGGTTCCCAACGGGTGATCGAGACTCGGCCCCTGGAGGCTTGATCCAAGCGCAGTATCGGTCGGCCCGTACGGCGTGAGTAACGGCGCGAAGATCGCTCCAAGGAGGAAGATCCCAATGATCACCATACCGACAACCGCGGCACGGTTTTTGAAGAGATGCCGAGCAATAGCTTTGAGCTCAGGCTCGTGCTGCTCGTCGTGCTCACCGCCTTCCACTGCGCCCGTCAGGTCACTCTCAAGCTCAGTACTCATCAGGAAGCTCCGTCGTAGGTGATCCGCGGATCCAGATACGCGTAGATAATGTCCACGATAAGATTGATCAGAACGAACGAGAGGGCCAGCACCAACACGGTAGCCTGCACCACCGGGTAGTCTCGACGAAGAATCGAATCGACAAGAAGCCGCCCGACCCCCGGCCACGCAAAGACAGTCTCCGTAAGCACCGCGCCGCCAAGCAGAATACCGAACTGCAGGCCCATCACTGTGACCACGGGAATCAGGGCGTTCTTGAATGCATGCTTATACACCACGATCTGCTCCACGAGTCCCTTGGCCCGCGCAGTCATGATGTAGTCCTGCCGCAGTACGTCGAGCATGCTTGAGCGGGTGATGCGCGCAATGAGCCCCGCGCTCGCCATGCCGAGCGTTACGCTCGGGAGCACCATGTGCCGCCATGTCCCGATTCCGCTCGACGGCAGCCACCCCAGGTTAACCGCGAACAGGAGCTGCAACATCAACGCCAGCCAGAAGACCGGCGCCGCCACTCCGATCAAGGCCAGGAGCATGCTTATGTTGTCGAATAACGAGTAGCGCTTGGTCGCCGAAACGACCCCTGCGCTCACCCCCACAACCGTTGCAATTGCGAGCGCGGTAACAGCAAGCTGCAGCGTCCGCGGAAAGCGAATTCGCAGCTCCAGCGCCACCGGCCGCCGGGAAAACGTCGACTGGCCGAGGTCTCCCCGGAGAATATCCCGCACAAATATGCCATACTGAACCGGAAGCGGCTCGTCCAGGTAATACCGCGCTCGCGTCTGCTCGATGAACTCAGGACTGGCCTGCATTCCCGCAAGCGCGCGCGCCGGATCACCCGGCAGCAGCCGTATCATAAAGAAAACCAGAAGCGAGACGCCGACCAACACCGGAATAGTCAGCAGCAGCCGTCGGATCACATAGCGGTACAAAGCGTGCGCCTCCTCAAGTATCTCCCGTTGGCGAGTCGCCTCCTATAGCCAAGGGCCGGGCCGGCCCGGCGGCCGGCCCGGCCCGCTTACTTCACGACACTGTCGTGTATACAACCGGCTGAACGCTTATCCAACTGGTCGTCAGACCGTCCTCAGTCGCCGAACCGAGCGTTCCAAACGCTGACGTTCTCCAGGGGGTGGTGAATCACCCCTTCGACGTTTGCCCGCTGCGCGTTGATCTGTCCTTCGTTGTGGAGAAACAGCCACGGGGCGTCTTCCCAGAGGAGCTCGATGGCTTCGTGGTACATGGCCTCTCGCTGGTCCACATCCGGGATCACGCGGGCATCGGCCAACAGCTCATCAACTTCATCGTGCCCGTAGAAGCCGTAGTTGTTTCCAACCGGGGGCGCCTGCGAGCTATGGAGAAGCGCGTAGAGCCCGTAGTCGGCGTCAAGCGTTACGGTCCCCCAACCCAACATGTAGACCTCGTGCTCCGCGTCCTCCAGCGGGGTGTCGAGCATATCGATGTAGCTGCCCCACTCGAGCGTTTGCAGGCTTGCATCCAATCCCACCTGCGCGAGTTGTGCCTGGACAGCCTCCGCGATCGTGGAATCGAGAAGATAACGTCCGGTGGGATGGTAGAGCGTGAAGGAGATCCCGTCCTCATAGCCCGCTTCGGCAAGGAGCTCTCTGGCGCGATCCGGATCGTGCTCATACGGTCCGACGGAAGTATGACCAAAGACAGCGTCCGGAATCGGTGCGTCGGCCACGAATGCGTTGTCCCGCAGGATGTCGGCAACGATCGACTCCTTGTCCACCGCGTAGTTGAACGCGCGACGCACGCGCGGATCGTCGAACGGCTCAGCCTGAGCGTTGAAGCCGATGTAGATCTGCCGCACGCTCGTTTGGTAGACGACGTCGATGTCGGGTTCGGCCGCGAGCCGGTCTGCGTCCACCGGGGGCACACGCATAACAACGTCCGCTTCTCCGGTTTCCAGCGCTACCATTCGGGCCGAGTCTTCCTCGATGAAGTTGAACCGAACCCGGGGGATCTCCGGTATATCGCCCCAGTAGTCCTCGTTCACTTCCACGGTGATGCTGGAGCCGCGGTCCCACTCTACGAACCGGTAGGGCCCCGTACCGATGGGCGCGTCGGTGATGTCGTCCGGATCGTCCAGCTCCGCGATCTGCGCCGGGCTGATCATTGCGACGAACGAGTGCGAGAGATGGGACGCCATCGGCGCAAACGGTGCATCGAGATAGAGCCGGAGGGTATGCTCGTCTACGACCTCCATCTCCTGGATCCGGTTGATCAGGAACGCGTAGGCCGCGCCGACGTCCGGGTCCAGGAAGCGCTCCAGATTAGCCTTTACCGCTTCGGCGTTAAACGGCTCGCCGTCGTGAAAGGTAACCCCTTCGCGCAGCTCCAAGGTCCACTCGTCGCCGTCCTCGTTTGCGTACCAGTCGGTGGCAAGCAACGGCGCGAGCGTTCCGTCCTCCTCCATGTAGATCAACGGCTGGCTCACGTGCTCGCTGACCGTGGCGGCGGGGGCGGACGTCATAGCAACCGGGTCGAGCGCCTCCGGCTCGGCTCCCATTGCAATCACGATCTCGTCCCGCACCACGACTTCCTCTTCCGGCTGCCCGGCGGCTCCCGCGAGAAGCGCGCCTGCCAGCACGAGAACGAGCGACAGTACCGCAACCTTCCTCAGTGTTGTCGTACCCATATATGCTCCTTCCCCAAGTGTGGTGAATATTTATACAAGTTTATGCATGCGGGCCGACGACGTCAAGGCGAATCGCTACTCTTCGGAAAGTCTTCTCAGGAGACGGCGTTCGAGCACGATCACAAGGCATAGCAGAAGCCCGCACATGGCTCCGACGATGGCCAGGGACGCTGTCACGTCCGCGAGAACCGCCCCTTCCGATATGATCCGCCAAAGCGGATCGATGGCCCAGTAGGTTGGAAAGATCCGGGCGACCCACTGGGGCCAATCGGGAAAGAGGTAGAAGACTACCGGCGCGAAAAGAAGCGCCCCGGCCCCTTTGATAACCGCGAAGAGCGCCTGTGAGCTCTTTGCCAATAGGCCGACTACCAGGCCGAGTAGCGCCCAGAACACCGAGGTGATCGCCAAGACGCCCAGCACCGAGAAGTAGTTCGGCCCGAAGGCGCCGTTGAGCACGAGTGTCACGACTGTCATGAGTAAGGTGAGTGCGGCCCCGAACGCACCCTTGGCCACCACCATGTCCCCGAGCGTGGCGGGCGTGCTGAGGACCGCGTGTAAGGTACGCCGCTCGCGCTCCTCGACTAAGCTGGATGCCGGCACGAAGAGGCCGGCCATGATGAATGCGTACATCGCAATCAGCGGCACCAGGCGAACTGAAAGAGGTATGGCGTCACCTGTTCCCAAGTCGACCATATCGACTTGCACGGGCGATGGTCTCCCCTCGACGTCGCGAATGAGATCCACCGCTGTGACCGAGAGAATCAAGCGATCGACCGCGTAGCTCCCCCCGCTCACAAAGAGCTGCAGCGGCGGGCGCTCCCCCGCGCGCACCGCCTCAT
>PWGF01000491.1 GCA_003554375.1 Spirochaetaceae bacterium | reverse complement strand
CGGACGGCGCTCTGCCGCCGCGCCCATATCCGGCGAGGTCCTACGATTCCCGTAAGAATAGCACGAGATGCGCCGGTTTGTGCAAAACATCGGAGCAACGAGGCAACGGAGCAACGGGGGCAGGGCCAACGCCGGCCCCACAGAGGAAGGACAAACGCGGATCCGCCGCCGCGCCTCCGGATGCTCTATCGAACTACATCCGCCCTGCGCCCGTCAGGGCCGGTAGAACTCCCGGTACCAGCGGACGAAGGCGCGGATGCCGTCCCGGATGTCGGTACCGGGGCGGTAGCCGACTGCCTGCTCGAGCGCGGTGCAGTCGGCCCAGGTGGCGGGCACGTCACCAGGCTGCATGGGGAGGAGGTTGCGATCGGCGCGTACGCCGAGCTCGGCTTCCAACGCCTCGATGAAATCGAGGAGCCGCACGGGGGCGCCGTTTCCAATGTTAAAGAGCCGGTACGGCGCAGGCGAGATGTCCGAGCGCCGCCCGTCCCACGTGTCGTCCCCCGAGGGAGGCCGGTCGAGCACGCGGACGACGCCCTCGACGATGTCGTCGATGTAGGTGAAGTCCCGGCTCATCTCGCCCTGGTTAAACACGTCGATCGGCTTTCCCGCAAGCATCGCCTCGGTGAAGAGAAAGAGCGCCATATCGGGCCGTCCCCACGGCCCGTACACGGTGAAGAAGCGGAGGCCGGTCGTGGGAATCCCGAAGAGGTGCGCGTAGCTGTGCGCCGTCAGCTCGTTCGAGCGCTTGCTCACCGCATAGAGGCTTGCCGGGCGATCAGCCGCGGTCATCTCCGAGAACGGCAGCTCCGTATCGATCCCGTAGACCGAACTCGACGACGCATACACCACGTGCTCCACCGGATAGCGCCGGACCGCTTCAAGCACGTTGAGAAAGCCTTGCACATTGCTCGAGATGTAGGTATCGGGGTTGGTGAGCGAGTAGCGAACGCCCGCTTGTGCCGCAAGCGTGCAGACCGTATCGAAGCGCTCCGCCGCAAAGAGCCGCTCGAGCCCTTCTCCGTCGCACAGATCCATGCGAACGAAGCGCAGGTTGGGATAGCGTGAGCTCGTGAGCGGCGCCCCTTCGGGGCCCGAGCGGCCTTGGTGGCCGGCCGCGCTCGGGCCGCCGGCCGCCCCGGCAAGCGTCGCCTCCGCCGCCTCCTCTCGCGCGAAGCCCAGCTCGCCGAGCCTCCCGTACTTCAAGCGAACATCGTAGTAGGTGTTTATGTTGTCGAGGGCCACGACCTCGTCACCGCGCTCCGCAAGGCGCCGGGCCACGTAATAGCCGATGAACCCCGCCGCTCCGGTTACTAGCACCTTCATACGCTATCGTCCCACCCCAATGTAGCGGAATCCAACCTCACGGGCCTGTTCCGGATCGAGCGCGTTCCGCCCGTCCACAAGCGCATCGCCCGCCATGAGCTCCCGCGCGCGGGCCAAGTCCAGATTCCGGTACTCGTTCCACTCGGTGAGGATCACCAGGCAGTCGGCTCCTTCAATCGCGGCGAACTCGCTCTCGTGGTAGCTCACCCGGTCCTCGAAGATCCCGCGGAAGTTCGCCAGTGCCTGCGGGTCGTGGACGGAGACCCGGGCGCCCCAGGACAAGAGCCGCTCGACTACCGTGATCGCCGGGCTCTCCCGCACGTCGTCGGTCTCCGACTTGAACGCCAGCCCCAGGACTGCCACGTTCTTCCCCGAGACGCCGCCGGTGAGTCGCTCCACTTTGTCCGCAATCCGCGCCTTCTGCTGCTCGTTGGCCGCGATCACCTCTTCTATGACGCTCATCGTGACGCCATGCCGGCTGCCGGTGTTCGCGATGGCCTTCGTGTCCTTGGGGAAACAGCTCCCGCCATAGCCGGGCCCCGGATGGAGGAACTTGCTGCTGATCCGTCCGTCCATGCCCATTGTCTTGGCAACCGCGTGGATGTCCGCGCCGCACGCCTCGGCCAGATTGGCCATCTGGTTGATGAAGGTAATCTTGGTGGCGAGAAAGGCGTTCGAGGCGTACTTGATGAGCTCAGCCGTCTCCAGGTTGCACCAGACCATCGGCGTCTCGATCAGATAGAGCGCCCGGTATACGTCCTCCATCCGCTCGCGAGCGCGCGCCCCTTCAGGGCGCTCGGTCTCGTATCCGATCACGAGCCGGTCCGGATGGAAGAAATCGTGGATGGCGCGGCCCTCACGGAGGAACTCCGGGTTCGAGACGACCGAAAGCTCCGCCTCCGGCCGGCGCCGTCGCAGCTCCTCCCCGATCCAACGGTTGGTGCCCACCGGCACCGTGCTCTTGGTCACCACCACCGTGAAGCCGTCCGCGCCGGCCGCAATATCCTCGAGCGCGCGCTCCAGGAAGCTCAGGTCCGCGCTCCCGTCCTCACGGTCGGGCGTTCCCACCGCAATAAAGACAATGTCCGAGCGGTTGATCGCCCCGCGGATATCCGTAGTGAAGCGGAGCCTCCCGGCGTCCAGGTTACGCCGCTGGTACTCGGCAAGGCCGTGCTCGAAGATCACCGTATCGCCCGCCGAGAGCCGCTCCACCTTGGCGGTATCGATATCTACCCCGGTCACGTAGTTGCCGAAGTCCGCAAGCCCCACCGCACTCACAAGGCCCACGTAGCCCGTCCCGATCACCGTTATGCGCTGTGCCATAGCCCCGGAAAATACCACGGCCCCCGGAACGTCGCAACTCGCGCGGCGGTGCCGGAGGCGCCAAGCCCGCCGGCAAGCCCAACCGGGGCCGCCGCCACGGCGGCCCCGCCTACGCGGCGGACCGGCCCCGGCAGCTCCCGGAGCGGCGCCGCCGTGCACCAACAATCTTCACCTCACTCCCTATGGACAAGAGCGAGAGGCGCGGTATAATCTGCCCTTGACAGCTCCTAGTCGTTCTTTGCCCCGGGACAAGCGGCACGGGACGCTGGAAGAAAACTGGACGCCGGAACCGTAGAATACCATGAGTGATTATCAGGACCCGTCACAAGGGCCTTCAGGCCAACGGCTCCCCACGAACCACGAAGTCTTCGGAGATCACGGGCCGCCGGAAGACGAGGTGGATCTGATCCAAATCCTGGGCATTCTCTGGCGGAACCTCTGGATCGTCGTGCTGACCACGGCTCTTGCGGGAGGCGTCACCTTCACCTACGCCCTCATCTCGCTGTTGCTTCCACCGGAGACCAGCTACATGCCGGATCTGTACGAGCCGAACGCCACGCTTCTGGTGAACGAGGATGCCGCAGGCGGCGCGGCGGCCGCGCTCCAGCAAGCCGGCGGCCTCGCCGACATGGCGGGACTGCGCGCCCAAGCGCCCCGAAGCTACGGTCAGCTCGCTACGCAGCTCGTGAACTTGCGCTCGCTTCAGGACAAGATCATCGAGGAGTTCAATCTTATCGAGCGCTGGGAGATCGAGGAGAGCCCCAAGACGCGTAGCCGCCGCGCGCTCAGTGATCGTACCAGCGTCGAGTACGAGCCGGAAACCGGCTTCCTTACTATCTCGATGGAAGACAAGGATCCGGAGTTTACCCACCGGGTGGTGAACCGCTACGTGGAGCTCCTGGAAGAGCGGTTCACGGACCTGGGAACCAATCGCGCCCTTCAGCGCAAGGAGCTTCTGGAATCGCAGCTCACGGACCTGGAGGCGGACATCCTGGAGCTGGAGAACCGGATCGAGGATTTCCAGCTGGAGCACGAAGTTGCCAGTATCGAGGCGTTTGCCTCCCGGCAGACCGAGGAGCTTGCGGACGTTCGCAGCCGGCTCATGATGAAGGAGCTGGAGATCCAGACCTACTCGGAGCTTGCGCGGATCGAGGACCCGGAGGTACAGCGGCTGCGCGCCGAGCGCGATAATCTGCAGCGCCTGGCCACGGAGATGGAAGAAGGCTGGGAGACCTTTCCCGGTGACGGCCCGGCGCTGAGCGAGGTGCCCCGGCTCCAACGGAACTTCGCCCGCCTGGAGCGGGAGCTCCGGGTTAAGTCTCGTATCTTCGAGTCGCTCTCCCAACAGTACGAAGTGGAGCGCATGAACGCCGAAGGGCGCGAGCCCATTCTGCAGGTCCTCGAGCTTGCCGAGGTTCCCGACCAGAAGTCCGCTCCGGCGCGGTCAATCATGGTCATTGTTGCCACGGCCGCGGGATTCTTCCTGGGCATCTTCCTGGCGTTCCTCGCGCACTTCGTGCGAAATGTACGCAACGATCCCGACGCTCGCCGGCGCTTCCACGGAGAAGCGTAGTGCGGTCGCGTGACTACGGAACCACAGGCGCATAAGGCGGATGCTATGAGCACAACCTCAGATCGCGCGCACAGCGCAGCGACGCGAATCGTATCGATGATCCTGGCTCTCCTGCTGGCGACCCCCACGGGTGCGGTCTTTGCGCAGGAAAACGACGATCCTTCCGATGCTCCGCCTGCGCCGCGCGAGGTAGATCCCACCGAGCGCGCGATTCTTGCGATGTCTACGCCCGACTATCCGGTGACGCCCGGGGACCGGTATCTCCTCCGGTATGTCCGCGGGAGCCGCATGGAAACGCTCGACCTTATCGTCGAGCAGGACTACCAGATCAACATGGGCATCTTCGGAACCTTGGAGGCCGTGGGAATGACCTTTCCGGAGGTTCGCGAGCGCATCCAGGAAGAGGTTCGAGACGCCTACGCCGGCGCCGCT
>PWGF01000397.1 GCA_003554375.1 Spirochaetaceae bacterium | reverse complement strand
TGGGCGGCGGCCACGAGCCCACCACCTTCGAGCTGCGGTGCGGCATTTACCACCCAGATCAGAGAGCCGAGAAGCGCGGTCACGTATACCACCCCGAGGAATATGTTTACCCACGCTACGATGCGCATTCCGCCGAGCAGAACGAGGGCGACCAGCAGAACGACCGTGTATACGGCTCCGTAAATCGCGGGCAGTCCGGTGAGCGCCCGGAATCCGGCACCGACACCGAGCGGTTGAATGCCGATGTACGGAACCACGAACGCAAGAATCGATATGCTCAGCACCCACCGCAGCCCTTTTGATTCGTAGCGCTCGCTCAGCACCTCGACCGGGCTGAGGAAACGGTTGATCCGCGATATTGCCCATAAGCGCGGGCCGAGAAACATGTAGAGTGCGGCGAATCCGGCTACCGACCCCCAGATAAACGCCACGTAGCCGGGCCCTTCGGTGAACAGAAGGCCCGGAAACCCGTAGAAAGTCCAGGCCGACGAAATCGCAAAGAGAACGAAAAAGAACATGACGACCACACCGATCGTCCGTCCGCCGAGCATGTAATCTTCGGCCGTCTTCGCCGAGATCTTGTACCCATAGGCGGCCATCCCGATCACGATCGCCCCAAACGCCAGCAGTACAACAATGGTCAACGCCACTCTGATAACCCTCCTTCACACTCTGCTTCTAGGAGCATCTCAATGGAACGTTCCGGCGACCGGCGCGCCTGTCCTTGGGCGCCTTCCCGTAGCGCACCATTGCGGACGGTCGGTCCGGTCCACCGCCGAATAAGCTCACTCCTATCGGTACGGCCAGAAAAAGAAGAAGTAGATGAGGTAACAGATGAGCCAGAACGCCACGAACCCTGCTCCGATTAGCAGAGGGGCGTTGATCCATCCGAACAGCAGTACTTCGACCTCGTTCCAGCCTAAGAACGCCACCACGATATAGGCCACGACGGATAGCACGAGAGCGGAAAGGAAAATCCGCCCCGGTCGGTGCTGCATCATCTCACGCATGGCTGCAAACCTCCGGTCTCGATGTCGTTATCCATGTCGCTGTCAACCCACGCTGCTCAAAGCACCACGACGATGCGCCGCCGTGGTTGTCAGCCGCCGGCCGACAATCGCATTAGCCTCAGAGTATGCTGCCGTGTGGCGTATCGGTCAAGGACCGATTGGCCGGGAGACAGGGCAAACGCAGTTGGATCAGTACGGTTCGACGGCGGCGGCCGAAAGCCGCTGAAGCGAGTACTCACCCGTCTCACCACACCACCAGGGGCCCCGGCAAGCGCCCACGACCACCCGCTCGCCGCCGCGCTTCCAGGCGTGTTGTCCAACTGCGTTTGCCCTGGAGCCGGGTCCCAGAACCGTCTAGGACACCATGGAGCAGGGGAGAGGGGTGAAGTCAGACGGCCACGCGACGAAAGGCTGCGATCCGAGAACCTCCACTGAAAGCTTGACCGAGAGTTCGAAAGCGTTGTTTTGAACGTGCCTCGCGTACGCGATCGTAGCCCCGATAGTCCGGCGGGTTCGGCAATATTCGCCTACCCGGAGGGGTACCCGCGGCTGCGACAGACCAGAGGTCATTCCTTGCGCAAACCGGCCCAATGTGCCATACGTTCCTCCGAGGTGGTACGGAATGAACGTCCTGAGTCTCCTGACGCGAAGCGGCCGGCGCCGGTTCGCGAGGTACCGGCACATCCTCAAGACGCTCGGCGCGTACGGGTTTGGGGAGATTGTCTATCAGACCGGCTTCGGTAAGCTCCTGCGGATCGGGACCAAGGTGTTTCGCCGCCGGGGAGCGCGGCGGCGCCTGGATGGGCTCGAACAGAGCACGTGGGCACGGATCCGCCTTGCCGTAGAGCAGCTGGGCCCGACGTTCATCAAGCTCGGGCAGATCCTCAGCAATCGGCCGGACCTGATTCCGCGGCCCTTGCAGAAGGAGCTTGCAAAGCTCCAGGAGGACGTCCCGCCATTTCCCGGCTCCGAGGCTCGCGCGCTCATCGAGCAGGAGCTCGGCCGCCGCGTTGACGAGCTTTTCGGCGAGTTCACCGACGAACCGCTTGCCGCCGCTTCCATCGCCCAGATTCATCGGGCCGTACTCCACAACGGCGATGCCGTGGCGGTCAAAGTACAGCGCCCGGGCCTGGACGAGCTCGTTCAGGTCGACGTGGCCATCGTTGCCGAGCTGGCGAAACTGCTGGAGAGATACGTTCCGGAAAGCAGAGCGGTCGGCCCGCGCGATGTTGCTCGGGAGTTCGAGCGGGGGATACTGCAGGAGCTCGACTTTAACCGGGAACGGGCGGCCATTGAGCGGTTTGCCGAACAGTTCGCCGAAGACGACGACGTTAAGGTTCCGCGGGTGTACCGGGACTACGGGGGGCGGCGTGTCCTGACGATGGAGTTCATCGAGGCACGGCCGATTTCCGACTACTTCGAAGCCGCCGGAAGCTGCTCCGAAGAAGTGCGCTCACATCTGGCAACGATCGGCGCGAACGCCACGCTCAAGCAGATTTTCACCCACGGGTTCTTCCATGCCGACCCGCACCCCGGCAATATCAGCGTCATCGACGACAGCCGGCTCTGTTTTCTCGATTTCGGGCTGACGGGGAACCTGGTTCAGCGGGACCTCGCGGTGTTTAGCGACATCCTCATCGGATTGATTCGCCGGGACGAGCAGCAGGCGGCGAAAGCGCTTATCCGCCTCGCCGGCAGCCGCAATTACGAGATCGCCCGGAGCATCGAGCGCCAAACCGCCGAGCTCATCGATCAGTTCCAGAGCGCGCAAGCCGGTGACTTCTCGCTGACCGGCGTGCTCGCCGAGCTCATCGAGCTCCTGGTACAGAAGGGGCTGAAGCTTCCCACGGATCTGTTCCTGCTGGTTAAGTCACTTATGACGATCGAGGGGGTGGCAACCGCCCTCTATCCGAAGTTCGACTTTGCCGCCCACCTGGAACCGTTCGCCGAAACGCTGGTGCGCGAGCGCTATAGCACCGAACGCATCCGGTCCCGAGTTTTCGCGGCCGCCGAGGATTTCGTCGACATGATGGAGAGCATTCCCGGTGACTACTACCGGCTCGTCGACACGCTGACCGCCGGACGCACCAAAGTCTCGCTCGACCCGGCGAGCATACAGCCGGTCCGGACCTCGTTTCTCCGCGCGAGCTCGGCGCTCGTGTCGGCGACCGTGCTCGGCTCGCTGATCGTGGGCTCGGCAATCGTGGTCCACTCCGGGGTGCCGCCGCTGTGGCACGGCGTTCCGGTCATCGGGCTCGGCGGTTTTGTTGCCGCCGGCCTTGTCGGGCTCGGGCTTCTGGTCAAAGTGGTCCGCACCGGCGGGATGTAAGGGCGGCGGGTCGGGAACCAATTCCGATTTTGCCGTCGGACACGTCGATGCTTGTGGCGCTTGCCGCCGTTGAACTCCAGGCAACGGCCTACCGCCCGTGCGGCACCCACACGGAAACCGATCCCGCGGGACAGCGGAACTCGGCTCTGCCTTCGGCGTCGGTGACAACCGGCTCGGGCACGTGTTCCGTCACGTCGACAAAGGTGGTCTCCGGCGCAGCGGTCTCCATGTGCTTGGCGCCGGCTTCGCCGTTACTCACCACCACCGCCATGCCGCCGGGGTGCTCCGGATCACCCGTTCGCGTCCAGCCGATGCAGTTGGGATGGTCGAAGTAGTCGTACTGCTCGCCGTATGCATATGTGCGGCGCGCGCTCAGAAACCTATCGATGAGCCACCGGTGGCTCTCCATCCAGATTTCGTGCTCCTCTCCGTCGCTCCCGACATCCCGGTAGTGCGCTCCGTAGTAATCCGCCGCGAACACGCACGGATAGCCGTCGCGCCGCAGCAGGATCAACGCATAGGCGAGCGGCTTGAACCATGCCTCCACCACCGACTCGAGCGCCTGCAACGGCTGTGAGTCGTGGGTGCTCACGAGGGTAACCGCAAGCGTAGGGTGCGTTTGTACCAGCGTACCGTCGAAGATCGTGCGGAAGTCGTAGCTGCTCCCTTGGCGGCTCGCTTCCGCGAACTGGTAGTGCAGAGACGCATCGAAGAGCATGAGGTTGCCCTCGGTTTGCTCGATAAAGCGCTCCAGGGCCGCGTTTTCGCTCGACCAGTACTCTCCGACGGCGAAGAGGTCTTGCCCTGTGCGGCGACGCAGATGGTGCAACCAGTCGAGGAAGAACCTGGACTTCACGTGCTTGACCGCGTCGAAGCGGAAACCGTCGACGCCGGTGGTTTCGAGCAGCCACTCGCCCCAGTACAATAGCTCCTTCCGTACGTCCGGGTTGTTGATGTCGAGATTGCAGCCCATCAGGTAGTCGTAGTTGCCTTTCTCGCGATCGACGTCCTGGTCGAACGCTTTTCCCTCAAAGAGATAGACGGCGTCGGTCTCTTCGCTGAAGGCGTTGTGGTCGGCGGCGTTGAAGTGCCACCAGTGCCACTCCAGTTCCGAATGCTTGGCGGCACGGCCGGGGAAGGTGAAATGCGTCCACGCCTTGATGGTCTGCGGCTCCCCGATCGGCTCGGTCCGGTCATTCGGGTCATACGGGGTGGCGGTGAACTCCTCCTGGCCGTCGGCGCCGAGCTTGTGGTTGAACACAACATCGGCGTAGACGTGAATGCCGGCCTCATGCGCGCGCCGGACGGCTTCGAGATACTCCTCCCGGGTGCCGTACTTGGTACGCACCGAACCCTTCTGATCGAACTCA
>PWGF01000525.1 GCA_003554375.1 Spirochaetaceae bacterium | reverse complement strand
GTGAAGCGCACGATAGGGCTCGGACGTGGGAGGGCCGGACCCAGCGCGTCGCCGAAGTCTCGTACATGCGCGAAGCCTACCCTGGAGCCGAGGAGAGTGCAGCTACCGATGAAGACCCTTATGCCACGTGGTCGTTTACCGTTGTCTCTCCGCTAGTCGATGTTCGAGCGCTTCAGCTCGTCGAGGGGACCTATATCGTCGCCTCCCGAATTCAGGTTCTTTATCCCCCGGGACTGGAGTAGGCCATGAACATGAAGTCGGCTAGGAGAAAGACATCAAGAAGAGGCAGGCAATTCGCCTGGTTGCCCATTCTGGTACTGCTTGCGGTCCTGAGTAGCCAGATGCCACGAGCCGTGTCGGCGTTCACGCCACCGGAGGAATGCACGGGAACGCAGGAGGAATGGGAGGATCAGATCCGGCAACGGGAAGACCAGATTAAGCGCCTGAGGGATAACTTGCGAGCAAGTAGGAATGCTCATTTTGATCTGATCCGTCCCAGCGCGGGGCTCCCCAGCGGGAAGTATCCCGGAACGGGGGATCCCATTATGGATACGCTCGCAAACCCCGACTTCAACAGCTGGACACCGCAACAACGGATGGCGGCAATGGATGCGGCCACGCTCGCCGATCTGCAGAGACAGGCGGATCCCTTAAATACGCCGCGGCCGGGCGCCAATTCCCTGGCGGCAGATCAACGGTTCGCCCGGGACATACCGCAGTTGAGATCACAGATCGCCGCTATCCAGCAATACATCGACAAGTGTTTCAAGGGAGCGTACTACCAGACTGCGGTACCCGGTCACTCAGTCACCGCCTGGAACTGCTCATCGCTATCCGGACAGTGGACGTTCGAGATTCATTCGAGTGTGACCGGTGATGAGCTGAGCGGTTATGGTACTTTTACGCTCCCGCCCCGCCCGGAGAGCGGCCCATGGCGGACGCCGGCCTTTTCCTTCACCATGGACGGAACGCGAGTTGAGGGTGACACGTATTGGGAGATAACCGTTCAGAAGAGTGACGTTGTTCTGGAATTCGCGACCTACCCTGACGGACTCACGTCAGTGAGTCTCGTAAGCGAGACGACCGAGGCCCAAATCGTCATTCATTATCCGGACCCTCCATATATAGAAGAGTACTGTCTGCCGGGCTATGCCGCTCTCGGTTTTCTCGGGGGATCGGTAATCGAAGGAAAGAGTCCAATGTGCAACTAGCGGAGAGCCTCGCCGTACTGTCACCCGTCAGATACGATGCGAGCCGTCACGTTCCAGATCGACAATGCCGATGTGCGCTGCGTACCGTATCAGCTCCATTGAGTTGCCGATATGGAGTTTGCGCAGGACACGAAGGTGATGCTTTTCCACCGTCTTGCGCCCAATTCCCAGAGCGAAAGCGATCTCTTTGTTGCTCATGCCGGCGGCAAGCATCCGAAACACCTCGCGTTCTCGCTTCGAAAGCCCGTCATAGCCGGCGTCTGCGGCAAGATCAGCATCACCTGGAAGATGTCGCATCATGGTTGCCAGCTGTTCAACAAAGCAAGAGGTAATATAACGCTGTCCGGAAACCACTGCGCGGACGGCATTTACCAGTTCTATGGTCGGTGACTCCCGCGCCACGAAACCCTGGGCCGTCAACAGCAAGGCCTGGCGAATCGCGTGTCGCCTTGAGCTGTCGACAATGACTACGACTCGGATTCCCTGACACAGTTTCGCCAGCTGTTCGACAATAGCCCCCGCCTGCCCGTGCACCAAGGAAGCATCAACAACCGCAACATCGGGCACGATCTGCGAACACCGGAGCAAGGCCTGCGCTGCGTCTCCAGCTTCGCCGACGACTTCGATTTCATTCGCTCGGGCCAAGACCGTCCGCACCCCCTCGAAAAGCAAGGGGGAGTTGTGGATTACCAGAACTCTTACCAAAGCTCCCACAGGCAAACTCCACTCTACGCCAGCTACGACTACTTTGATTATACTGGGTCCCATAGTTTGCCGCCACTAATCGGATCTATCCGATGTAGCTGACGGTCAGAGAGAGAAGAGAGTGGCGACATTCCAGTTACGGAGACTGAGCTCGAGCGTTGCCACCGTCCATTCGCTCTCGTTCAAGGACGGGCGCGTCCCCGCCGCGCGGGGCGGCGGGGACCACACTCTGCGGGACTTCGGTACCGGCCGGGCCTAGGCTGGCCGGGACAGCCTCCGCCCCAACGCGGGCCTCCGCAAACGCCGAGCGGGAAGACTCCCCAACGCATTCACCAGAATCTCCTGATTTGGAATGATGTTAGAAAACCCTTTCAGCCCGGTTACCGCCGCACGAGCGCGGGTTTCCGCACGGAGAAGGTCGGCGCTCTCGCATTCCTCCCGCGGTGGTCGGCTGCCCCCTCTCTGCCGGTCTCGACCTATCGCTCCTCGCGCTTCCATAGATGCCACGACTCTTCAGCAACCCGCGGACGACACCAACAGGGATGACTCGGCTGGTCAGGTGACAGGCTGGAACTCAATACGGTATAATTGGCCTTCACTGAATTTTCGCCTGTGCTTGGCCAACTGCACAAGCCGAGTTCTGCAAGAGAGGCTAGGTAAATGACACATATAGAGCGAGTGGAGGCACTGTTTGCCGGAGAGCGGCCTGACCGACCTGTCGTAGACCTCGGCGGTAGAGTGGCGTCTGTAAACGTTAACTGTTATCTGGAACTAAAGGCCTGTGTCGGACTGGAAGCCAAGTGGACGAACGAGACAACAACCCTCCTGAATACGGTTGGGTATTTCGATCCAGAAGTCCTTGATCGTTTCGACGTACCTTTCCGCCGGGTCTTTCTTAATCCGCCTTCTTACTGGAACTATACACCGGCCTCAGACGGTACGTTCCTCGACGAATGGGGCTGCCTGATCAAACCGAGAGGGCCCTTGAATGAACGCGTCGGACACCCGCTGGCGGAAGCGGACGGCATCGAAGCAATCGAACGCCATCCGTGGCCGGACGCGAATGACCCAGGTCGGGTTGCCGGTGTCGCCGAACGTGCGCGATCTCTGGTAGAAGAGGGGCGTCACTTCGTTGAAGCGGGACACGTTTCTGCAGGCATATTCCAAGACTGCTGGAATCTGCGGGGAATGGAACAGTTTCTGATTGACATGCTTACAGACGCCGATTTTGCTCATGCGATGCTGGATCATGTCACGGCCGTACACGAGGGTCTGTGGCGCGCGTTCCTGAAGGCCCTTGGTCCGAACGTCCATATGGTAGGTCTCGCTGATGACATTGGCACCCAGGTCGGACCACTCCTCGCACCGCACTCGTACCGAGAAATGTTATTTCCTTACCATAAGCGTTTGGTGGAATTCATCCGTGAGCGAACCAGTGCAAAGATCTTCTATCACAGCTGTGGGAACGTGGAGGATCTGATAGACGACCTCTTGGACTCCGGCATCGACATCCTTAATCCCATCCAACCACTCCAATTGGGCATGGAGCCTGAGACATTGCGGCGACGGTGGGGTAATCGTTTGGTGTTTCACGGCGGCTTGGACGTTCAGCAATTGCTTCCCTTCGGCAACCCGGCTGCGGTCCGAGAGCATGTCCACCGCTACTACGATGCCCTCGGAGAGGAACGGTACGTGATGGCGCCCGCCAATACGATTCTCCCGGGGACGCCGCCGGAGAACATAGTCGCAGCCTTCGACGCGGCAGCGTCACGCCAATCTTAATGGAGATCCCCGGCGCCCGGTTTCCGGCATCAGCAAACACAGTACTCACACGCCGGCCAGTGTGCGTGTGTCACAAGCACCACAACACAGTTGGGCCGTTCTGGCTGTAGCTACTGAGGCGTACGCAACCGTTCGCAGATCTGTAAGCTTCATGGCTATTTTCCACGCAAGTCCACCGTGCGCAATTATTTTCGAAGCCATTCGTTGTTCGTGTGCACTGGTACTGCAACAGCGGAAGCGTTCATTCACACAGGCCCACAAGCCACAACTAGTCCGGGAAATGGAACACCTCCATGATACTTCGAATCGTATGATGCAGCTTCTCAAAGTGATCGATCATAAGAGATTCCGCTTTTTCCGCCTCCCCGGCGGCCACTGCGTCGCCAATTGCCACGTGTTCCTCGACATTCTGCCGCAAGCGCCCTTCCATTGCTAGTATGCCCAATTGCAGTCTATGCCACTGAATATTCAAGTTATCCACCATCTGTTCTGCACGCCTGTTCTGAGCCATCGAAAATAGAAGATGGTGAAACGAACGATCAATAACCAACCATTCTTGGATCAGGGCGTGATCGTGGTTCAGCCGGTTGAACTCATTCTGGGAAAACTGATGCATTCTCTCCAGTATATCCTGCATCTCCCGCTTG
Organism: Spirochaetaceae bacterium; assembly: GCA_003554375.1. GTDB lineage: Bacteria > Spirochaetota > Spirochaetia > DSM-27196 > SKKC01 > PWGF01. The sequence continues at coordinate 402 of PWGF01000525.1, read as the reverse complement.
TGAGCGTCCCGCCCACGTTCCGCCGCGAGCCGTGCAACCCTAGCTTCAATGGCGATCTTTAAGTCGAAGATCTCCTGCACCTCATGTATAGTGAGGATATACACACGTTTCCGCCGCTTCTCCGACTGAATCAGGCCTTCCTGTTCCAGTCTGTTAATTGCGTCTCGAACAGGCGTGCGACTAACGCCCAGCTCATCGGCCAAAGAGGCCTCGGCGATAGTATCCCCCGGCCTCAGCTTCATCGTTAGGATGCGGTCTTTGAGTTCGCGGTACGCCTTCTCGTGCGCCGGTTCTCTCGAGCGAGACACTTGTTTATTCCTTTGTTCCCCCAGGCGAGCCTATGCCCCGGGCCCAGGTGAACTCTTGGGAGTTATCTCAGCCACATGGGCAGCGGAATCGACC
>PWGF01000384.1 GCA_003554375.1 Spirochaetaceae bacterium | reverse complement strand
GTGGAGCGGCCGGGCGCCACGGGTGGTGCGGTCCGGCGCCACGGGTGGAGCGGCCCGCGGCGCCACGGGTATCGCGGCGCGCGGCGCCACGGGTGGTGCGGTCCGCGGCGCCACGGCTAACCGCGGGTACCGTGAGAACGGTGAAGAACACAGTCATCCCCGGGGCGACTTCGTCGAACCAGGGCATGGCTTGCGGAGGCTTTCTTCCATGGTTACCCACATGAAGCGCGAACTGCGATTGGCCGGCCGGCACCTCAAGGAATTCGCAAGGGTTCATGCACTCTGGAACCTAACAGTATGGGTGCTGACCGTACTGGTGGTGGCGCCCGTCTCGTCGATCCTTCTTGGATTGGGGCTGTTGCGGGGTGGTGAAATTGTAATCGCCAACGAGGAGATTGTGAGCTTCCTCGTGTCCCCAGCGGGTGTAGCGTGGCTTCTCCTCGCCGGCGCCCTCTTTGTCGGTGGGTCGGCGCTCAGATACGCCGGCCTTTTTGCCCTGGTGGCGTCGGAGCGGCGGGGAGAGGCGCCGACCCTTGCCGCTGCAGCCCGGTTGGTGGCAGCGCGCGCTGGGGTCGTGGCGCGGCTAGCCGTGGCGGCTGTGGTCGTCGGGCTTCTGGCGGCGCTGCCGCTTCTATCCGTCTTCTGGGGCATCTATAGTGGTTTCCTTACCGAGTTCGATATCAACTACTATCTGAGCGCGCGTCCTCCGGAGTTGACGTACGCGGTCGCCGCCGGCGCCGCGGCAACTCTGGTGTGGGCGGCGGCTATCGCGGTGCCTATAGGGAAGACTTTGCTGGCAGTGCCTGCATATCTGGACGGCCGGCGTTCTCTTGCAGGGGCGTTCCGTTGGGCGTGGGGGCTATCTCGCCGGAGCTCCCGGCGCGTAGTGGCAACGCTTCTCGCTGCAATAGTCGGGTGGCTTCTGATCCGTGCTGTTGCGGACACCGCGCTGGTTGCCGGTGCTTCCGCGACGGTGTCGGTTGTTGCTTCACTGACCGGGAGCATCCGCCTTCTCGTATTGGTTGGGGGACTGTCGGCGTTCGTGATGCTCGTTGTGGATACGGTGATCGCGTTTGCCGGGTTCTCCTTTGCGTCTACGTTTCTCACTGGTTCGTACTTCACGATCTCGTCCGGCGAGGAAAACGAGCCCGCGTCTGGTTCCGCGTCTCGTGAGGAGAAGCCTCCTGAGCGGAGCACTGCCGCGCGGACGCCCGTAGGGGTGAAGTCGGAGAAACGGGCGCGCCCCATCCCCGGCCGCCCGTTTCGCGGTCGGCTCAGGCCCGGAATCCTCGTCCTGGGTGTTCTTCTGTTTGTGGCGGCCGGGTTTGGCTTCAGCTCCGTCATGCTCGGAAACTTGCCGGACGCAGAGGAGGTGGTGGTGTCGGCGCACCGGGCCGGTCCGCCACCGGCGCCTGAGAATACGCTGTCGGCCTTGGAACAGGCTATCGAGGCCGGAGCCGATTTCAGCGAAATCGACGTGCAGCGGACTTCCGATGGCGAGCTTGTTGTGGTGCACGATGCCGACTTGATGCGTGTGGCGCGGAATCCTCGGAGGGTTACGGCAAGCACCTACGACGAGATCCGGGATGTCGTTCAGCTGCCTGACGACGGCACGCCGGAGTCGGAGCGGCGGGTAGCAACCCTCGGCGAGTTCATCGAGCGCGCTCGAGGAAGAATCCGACTGATGATCGAACCCAAGTTCTACGGTTTTGATCCGAGACTTGCGGAGAGTGTGCTCGACGAGGTGGAAGGGTGGAGCGTGAGGGAGGAGGTTGTGGTGATGAGCTTGAATCTGCCGGCGGTGTACCAACTCCAAAGGCTTGCACCGGAGGTGGAACGCGGATACGTGTCGGCAGTGGCCATAGGAGACATCACACGGCTTCCCGTCGACTTTCTCGCCGTGAATCAACACACGATTACCCAGCGCCTTCTTGCCAACGCCCAGGCACGCTCCGTGGAGGTACACGCCTGGACCGTGAACGATCGGCGAGCTATGATCGATCTCGTGGACCGGGGAGTCGACGGGTTGATCACCGACGATCCCGCTCTCGCAGTCGAGGTCCGGAACCAGCTCGCCGAGCTCACTCCCGCGGAGCGACTTCTCCTACGCTTTGGGCTTTGGGTGGGCGAGCTTCATGAAGACGTGGAGAGGCGCGTTGAGACCAGCGACGAGGCGAAAGCTGAGCCGGACCACGAGCCGACTGACGAGACAAGTAGAGTGCCGTGATCCATCCGAGACAGGAGACGATCCAGACAACGCTCCCGGCGAGCGCGACGGTGTCACCGGTACGGAGGGCCGATATGACAAAAAGTACTCCCGATGCTGTGAATCCCAGCAAGCCTGCGATGTCGATCGTGTCCCGCATACGCCGTTTCCTCTCTCTCGGTTCTCTCGTGGCGCCGCTTGGGCTGATTGCGCGGTCGCTTGACTCGGCAGCATACCGAGTGTGCTCGATTTCATCCAGCGATTTCCAGCTCCGACTCATTTGCGGTTCAGGGCTCATTTGCAGCTCGGGGCAGTTTCCCAGCTTCGGGCGTAAGGGAAGGAAGGTGAGTACCTGCTTGAGCGGCTTTTCGCCGTTACCGTGGAGCCGTGCTGGTTAAACCGCGTTTGCTCTGGGGGCGGTGAGCCTTGCGCTGCGGACTATCACCCGAGGAGATAACGGCAAGGAGGCAATGAGGTGTCGGAGAGCGAGATACTCGATTGTGGGGTGAGCGACCATTCAGGGGAGTTGCTCGGAGAATCGATGCGTGCGATGGTCCTTGAAACAACCCCTGGACGCCTTCGACTCAAGAGGCTGGAAACTCCGCGACCGGCCGCCGGGCAGCTACTGCTGCGCGTAAGTGCGTGTGGAGTCTGTCGGACCGATCTCCACATCGTCGACGGCGAGCTGTCGGTCCCGAAGCTCCCGCTGGTTCCCGGGCACGAGATCGTCGGCCGGGTCGTGGCAGTCGGCGAGGGGGCCGGTGATGCGGACGAGGCGGGACTGGAAGAGGGACCGGAGGCTTTTCGGGTGGGCGACCGCGTGGGGGTGCCGTGGCTCGGGTACACCGACGGCAGCTGTCGGTACTGTCGCAGCGGGCGCGAGAACCTCTGCGACAACGCTCGGTTCACCGGCTACACGTTGGACGGCGGTTACGCGGAGTACGTGAACGCTGATCGCCGGTACTGTTTCAAGATTCCGGAACGTTACGGTGACGTGGAGGCGGCGCCCTTTCTTTGCGCCGGACTAATCGGTTACCGGTGCTATCGAATGGCCAAAGATGAGTGCCGAGAGGAGGAATCTGCCGGTGCGATAGGTGGCTCCGGGCGCGAGCGCGATCGCTATCTAGGCATCGAGCGGCTCGGCTTGTACGGTTTCGGCGGAGCGGCACACATTCTCGCTCAGCTGGCCGTTGCGGATGGAGTGTCCGTATACGCGTTCACCCGTCCCAGCGACAGTTCAGGCCAAGCCTTTGCACGAAAGCTTGGCGCGGTGTGGGCAGGTTCGTCGGAAGAACTTCCTCCCGACACACTCGACGCGGCGATTGTTTTCGCTCCCAGAGGGGACCTCGTGGTCCGGGCCCTCGAAGCTGTCGACAGAGGCGGGCGCGTCATTTGCGGAGGAATCCATATGAGCGACATTCCTTCGTTCCCATACCGGTCCCTTTGGCACGAGCGGGAGCTGCGTTCCGTAGCTAACCTCACGCGGGCCGATGGAATCAGATTCATGGAGGCAATCGACAGAACTCCCGTGGAAACCACGGTGCACGAGTATGCGCTGGAGAATGCCAATGAGGCACTTGACGCTCTCCGGGAGGGAAGATTCGACGGGGCCGCGGTTCTCGTCCCGTAACGGCAGGCTCACCAGATGCCCGCGCCCATACGAAGCACTCCGGCTACATGTGTCTGCCGGCTTTCGGAGAATGGCTGTGAGCAGCTGCGCAGGGGGCTTGACGTAGTTCGGACGTCTCGACTACAGTTTGATATATGTTAGAAACAATATATAGTTATGGGATGTCACCGGACGAATATCTCAGAAACGTTCGAAACTATCGGTCGCTCATGCGCACGCTCGCCGAGTTTGCCCAGCCTGACCCTGATCATGTGGCGCGCTTGCGTGCGGCAGGAGCCAACGCGGGTGTCGAGCGGGTTTCCCTCATGACGGAAGACTGGTGTGGCGACTCTGCGTGTAACGTTCCGATACTGGCTCGGCTCTTTGAGCAGGCGGGACTACCGTTTGCGATCGTTCGGGGCTCCGAGATGGAGAAGTTGAAACAGCGGTATGAAGACGATGGGGATGACCATATCCCGGTTGTCTCGCTTTGGCGTGGCGACGGAACAGAGGTTGTCCGATGGGTGGAAGCGCCGGAAGCCGTTCAGAAACGGAAGGAGGAGTGGAAAGCGGCCCATCCGGAGTTTGCGACGCTGTACGAGCGACGGATGGAAGGCGATTCGGCCGCGACGAAGGAGTTCGGCAGACTGTACCGTCGCTTTCTCGAGGAGATGGCCGACTGGTATCGGAACGGGTTGTGGTCCGAGACTACTCGCGAGGTTGTTGAGGCGGTTGAGGAAGCAGTTGATCGCAGGACTCGGGACTCCGCCGCCTCTTGACGCGGCAGGCCCGTGTCCGCTAAGTTTGCCTCCAGCATGTCACCTTCGTCTAGTGGTTAGGACTCCGGGTTTTCATCCCGGCAACAGGGGTTCGACTCCCCTAGGTGATGCCAGAAGCCCCCGCCCCGGCGGGGGCTCTTTTCTGCCTTCCGCC
>PWGF01000223.1 GCA_003554375.1 Spirochaetaceae bacterium | reverse complement strand
CGATCCCACCAACTGCTCGATCGACGATGTTCCGGCCATTGCTCTCCTCATGGAATACGTGACCGATCAGTTTATCGGATCGCTGGACTACTTGGAGAACACGGTAAGGCCCAACTGGCTATTCTGTTCAGTGGATGCCGGCGGAGAGAGCGTTGCTCGCAGTTACGCACGGGCATTCGGCACTCAGCTCATTGTGGCCCACAAGACCAGGGATTACCACAAAGCCAATACGATTGATAAGATCAACGTGCTTTCGGATTCACCCATGGAAGGGAAAGAAGTGTGGATCGTGGACGATATGATCGATACCGGCGGTTCCGTATATGCGCTCGTTCGAGAGCTTGCCTCTCGCGGAGTGGCGTCCGTGAACATCGCTGCGATCCATCCCGTTTTCTCCGGGCCGGCGCTCGAACGACTCCAATCGCTCCACGACACCGGACTACTTCAGCGAATCATCTGCACCGATACCGTTGCGTCTACAGAAGAGGTTAAGGAAGCGCTGCCCTTTCTGCACGTAGTCTCAAGTTCTCGACTCTCCGCGGAGATCGTGATGAGGATTCACGAAGAGAAGTCGCTATCTCCATTTTTCGAGCCGTTCAACGCTCACGAGTACCTGAGCAGCATGCGACTCCTTTTCTGAGCCCCCTCATCGCGTCACCTCCTTGCCATCACACCGTTCCCGTCAACCCCTTCGCTTCGGATCTTGCCTCTGCGCCGGGCGAGGTTCCTGCGCCGGCCCCGAGCTTTCTCCATGCCGGCGGCGGGTCGGAGCTCCTGCGGGTCAGAACTCCGTCGGGCCTCAACGCGTCAGAACTCCTTCTTGGAGTCGATCAGAATCGTTACCGGACCATCGTTCTCACTCGAAACGAGCATCTTTGCTTGAAACTTGCCTGTCTGAACGGGCGTTCCGAGCTTGGAAATTCTCTGCGCCAATTCCTCGTACATCTGTTCAGCCTCGTGAGGCGCCGCCGCCTGATTGTACGAGGGGCGGCGCCCTTTTCGGGTGTCTCCGTAAAGGGTGAACTGCGAGATCAGCAGAACTGCGCCGCCCACATCCAGGACCGAGCGGTTCATCCTTCCTTCGTCGTCCTCGAAGACACGCAACCCGGTTACCTTGGAAGCGATGTAGTCGATATCCTCCGCGCCATCCTCGGACGAGATTCCGACATACGCCAGGAGCCCGCCGTCGATCCGCGCAATCGCACCTCCGTCCACACGCACCGAAGCACCGCGGACTCGTTGCACCACAACTCTCACTAATTCTCTCCGCACTTTCACGTCCGTACCGGCGTCTACCCCGGCAGCCGAGTATGCGACCAGTCCCGAGCGGCTTTGACCGGTCGGGACCGGCCTCCGGACATTCTAATCAGTCACCTAAGCGCAACAACCGCACAGCGACGCCCTCCAACCAGATCCTTCCATCCTCCTCGAGCTGCACCCGGCCCAACACCTCGATTCCAAGATCTGGATCCACTGAGACCGCCTCGTCGAAACGGACCGGAACAGTGCCCTTCCAGTTCCGTCCGTCGTCGTAGCCGACCAGCAGATCAAACGAGATCTCTTGCTCGGTGATGTCGAGGTTGTCCGGCCGCCCACGCCAACGAACATAGCCGTTCTCATAGAGATAAGGATCGCCGACTACCTCTTCATAGGCGAAGTTGTCCTCCATGTCGACGAAACTCGGTGTACGCAGATAAGCCTGAAGGAGGCGTGCGCGCTCCTTCACGGCGCCCGCAGCGTTCGAATAGAGGATGCGGTTGATCTCGCGATTTGTCTTGTTGTCCCGTTCTTCGTTGAAATACTCCCGCATTCGATCGAATACCTCGCTCACTTCGACTTCGCTCAAGCGATACCGCGGCTCTTCTTCGACATGCGGGTGTAGATCCTCCGGCGACGGTGGATCTTCCCATGAGTCGGGATCTACTTCCGAGGGCTCGGGGGCCGGCTCACTGCTCGGGTGGCCCTCGGCCGCCGGTTGCTGATCCAACTCCCTCGGCTGCTCCGCGTCTGTCACTATCAACTCATCCTCGTCATCGACTCTGGCGTATTCGGCACCTTCCCGCTCCGGTCCGGGCGCCCACGGCGAACGAGCCGCAAGCTCGTCCACAACGCTGCCAATCCCGGCGAACACGCCGGGAGCAATACGAGCTCCTGCCAGCGCCACTACTACAAGGCCCGCAACAGCCACAACGGCCAGAGGTACTTTCGGTGAGGGGATTCGCTTTGGCGCCGGGTAGAGCTTTGCAAGGGCGGCAGGGTCCGTGAAGCGGTAGAGCTCCGTCCCGTCCGGGTCGCGACGTAGAAGGCTCAGTCCACGCTGTGCATACTTGTTTCGTGGATCGTCATCCAGAATGTCCAACCAGATCTGTAGCGCTTCCTCTGTCTTGTGCCTACGAAGACAGGCCGCCGCCAATGCAAGATGCGCCTCCGTACTCCCGGGATCCCGCTTCAGAGCAGCATTGAGATAGGCGTCGGCTCCGCCGGCGTCTCCCGTTCGAAGTGAAGCAATACCCAGGAGGTGGTAAAACCGGGGGTTGTCCCGGTACAGAAAAATCTGGCCTTCGAGCAGGGAGAGTACCTCCGCGTACTTCCCCCGACGGAACAAGTGATAACCGCGTGTCAGAGGATCTGCACGTTTCATGGTCCGATTCCCCGCGGCCGCCGTATAGAGACCTCGTTGCTCTCCGGGGCTTCCGTTCGTCCGGCGCTCCTATCTTGCCTGCATATCCTGCGGATTCGTGCGCCTCCGTTCGAGCTCATTCAAAAGGCTCCGGATTTCCGCCACCTTCTCTTCCGATGGCGCCTCTTCCGCATGAAGCAGTTCATCGATCTGGGCCAACAACTCGTCGACTCTCTCGAGCTCCCTGGCGGGATCGATCGTCTCCGGTCTATCCGTGTCTTCGGGGCGATCGGTCAACAAGTCTTCTCTAGCCGGTTCCGGGTCAGGATCTTCCGGTTCAGGCGCTACTACCGGCAACCGCTCTGCCACCCGATCGTCCACAGGAACCGACGGCGCAAACGGTCGCTCCGGGGTTCCAATTTCGATGACTGTCACCAACTCATACGTTCCGCCAGGTTGAACGCGCTTCTCCGGATAGTAGAGTGCTATAGCGCTGTCGTTCACCGACCGCGGAAAATAGTCGTACCCGCGGACTTTTCGAACCGAGTAACCGGACCGGGCGTCACGGAGCCGCCGGTGATTTGCGGCCACAACTTGCTTCGCCTCACTCCCTACATCCAGCCGGAAAACCGGGCCAACACCCGGAGCTTCTGTGCCTATAGATGCAACGAACCGTTCCTCGGCGCGGATCTCGGCTTCGCGCTCCAATACGCGTCCGCCCCCCGTGATGAAGTGGGCTTCGTGAGCTTCGCCAAAATGGGTATCGAACACGTACCGTACCGCTATATCCAGATCCGTGCGCAATTGGCGGTTCTCAATCTCCAAATTGACAACGAGCTGAACGCCGTTATCCTCCGCCGCCAGCGTATACCGTTGCTGAAGCGCCCACTCGGCTCCTTCGAGCTCAACCACAAGGGCATCGCCCACCTCCCGAACCTCCTGAGTGTACCGTCCCGAGTCACCGATCCGAAACGTACGCCCTGCGACAGCGACCTCGGTGTAGCTGGTCCGTACATCCTCCACGCTCCACAGGCGAGTCTTCTCGTCGTTGGATACCACTGAAAGACGGGGGCGCAAGTCCCGCGTCGAGATTTCAAGAACAACGTCGTGCTCTCGAAGCCGGCGCAGCTCGCTCTCCTCCTCCGCTCCTGCAGCGCCAATACGGTCCGGTACGATTAGACACATAAGAAGAACAACGGCGCCAACCACTCCCAAGCGGATCATGACTCGTGTCTTGCCGGTTCGCCGGCTCCGGCTCGGCTGGTTTCGCCTCATAACGCTATTCTTCCGCCTCCTGTCTGCGGATGAGTACTTCCAAATACTCCTCTCTCAGTTCGAGCGCTTGCTCCTTGGCCCGCGCAAGTTCCAGGCGGCGCTCGAGCTCATCCCGAAGCTCCTGCAACTCCGAAGGCAAGTCGGCTGCCGGGGGATCCACTGCATCTTCCGAAAGCTCTGAAATGAGATCCAACCGTACCTGCCGATCATCACGGACCACCCGGCGCAGCTCCACTTCCAGCACATCCACGCGCTCCTGCGCTTCGGCTTTCGCTTCCTCGAGTTCCCGTATGCGCGCATTCAGCTCCGCGATTTGCTGGTCCGGTGCTCCGTTCTCCGCGCGTTCGCGAAGGTCGGCCAGCTCTCGTTCATAGCTCTGCTTCAGCCGCCGGCTCTTGCGTCGCTCACGATCCAGCTCTTCCTGGCTCCAACGTAAGAGTTCCAGCAACTCGCGCTCACGCCGCTCAATATCGATAATCCGCCGGCGATGCTCCGCCGCTGCAGCTCGATAGCTATCCGGGTACTCCGTTACGACCGTATTAAAGGCCTCCCGTGCCGCTTCAACTCTCCCAAGCCGGACCAAAGCTTCACCGGTCCAGTAGAGCGCATTCCCTACGAACGGCGAATCATCGTATTGCGACACGAATTGATCAAAAGCGCGCAGAGCTTCTTCGTAGCGCTCCTCCCGCAGGAGAAGCCGAGCAAGCTCGTACTCGGCTTCATGAGCGTCGGGATGCTCGGGATCTATTTCCAGGAACCGGCGAAATGCGTCCCTCGATTCGCCAAAGCGTTCGAGCGCCAACGCGGCCCTGCCTCTCCAAAACCATGCCTCGGCATGGTATGGACGAGCCGACTCATCGTCGATCACGCTCTGG
>PWGF01000174.1 GCA_003554375.1 Spirochaetaceae bacterium | reverse complement strand
GCCGGAGGAGCTTCCCGCCATCGTCGGCGCCCATGCCAAGAAAGGCGATGAGGTCCACGTTGAGCGCACCCCCGAAGGGCCGCCCCTTGCGCTGGTGTTCAAGATTCAGGCGGATCGCGAAGCAGGAACCCTCTCCTTTATTCGTGTGTACTCGGGATCGTTCAAAGCCAACAGCGCCGTCCACAACATCGCTAAGCGAAAGAAAGAACGCTTCAACCGCCTGCTGCGAATGCACGCGGCACGAAGCGAGCAGCTGCAGAGCGTCGAGGCCGGAGACATCGCGGTGGTCATCGGCCTGAAGTTCGCCCAAACCGGCGACACGATCGGATCAGAGGGATTTCCGGTACTTCTGGAGCAGATGCACTTTCCCGAGCCGGTGATCTCGGTCGCAATCGAGCCTCGAACGCTCTCCGAACGTGAGAAGCTCAAACAGGTTCTCAGCACCCTCTCCCTCGAGGATCCGACCTTCACAAGCAAAGAGGACGACGATACAGGCGAGCTCATTATCTCCGGCATGGGAGAGCTGCACATCGACGTTCTGGTTACCCGCATTACCCAGGACTGGGGCGTCGGCGCAAAGGTGGGAAACCCCCAAGTAACCTACCGGGAGTCGATCTCGACGGAGGTTACGCATACCGAGGAGTTCGACCGAGTCCTCGGCGGCAAAGAGAACACCGCAGAAGTTACGCTCAAGGTGGAGCCGCTGCCGCGCGGAACCGGGAACCGGTTCAACAACCAAGTACGCGACGCTGACGTCCCCCAGCAGATGATCGAAGCGGTGGAACGCGGGATTCTTGGCGCCTTCCAGGGCGGAATACGCGTAGGATACCCGTGCGTCGACATCGGGGTAACGCTGGTCAAGGCCGGCTACGACGAGCAGACTTCCACCGAGTTCGCCTTCGAAGCAGCGGCTTCGCGGGGGTTCGATCATGCCTGTGAGAAAGCACACCCGATTATGCTCGAGCCGATCATGCGCGTCGACGTGATGTGTCCCGCGGAGTTCATGGGAGACGTCATCAACCTTCTTACGGTGAGAAACGGGGTGGTAGAGAGCGTAGAGAGCAAGCCCAGCGTGGAGCACATCCGTGCCACCGCTCCGCTCGCACACATGTTCGGCTTCTCCACGGCCCTTCGCAGCACCTCCCAAGGGCGAGCTACCTACGGCATGGAGTTCAGCCACTTCGCACGCAAGGAAGACGATACTCTCGGGGCATGACCTGGAACGAGTGGGCCGCGAACTGCAAGCACGTCCATTCGCTTGACACCGACACCGAAGCAGCCTACGCTCATTATCCGTCCGCATCTATCACGTCAGAGCGGGCATACAATCGCAATCAATAGTCGATAGCGCAGAAACGGCGAACAGCGTTGCCGTCGCAGATTCAGAGCGGCGGGCAACGCTCGGCATGCGGCGTACCGGCCGCACGGGAGTCGCCCGAGCGTGTGCCGACAAGGAGGAGCTTATGGCTGTCTCGACCGAAGCTATCAGGAATGTAGCTGTATCCGGACACGGAACGACCGGGAAGACGTCGCTGGTAGAAAACCTACTCTTTGCCGGTGGCTCCATTGACAAACCGGAAACCATCAACAGTGGGAAGACTGTCAGCGACTTCACCGATGAGGAAATCGCGCAGCAGGTGAGCATCCACGCTTCGCTGTCATACCTGAGCTGGAACAAGCACAAGGTGAACCTACTGGACACGCCGGGGACGGCGGATTTTGTCGGTGAGGTCGTTGCAGCGTACCGCGCGGCGGACAGCGCGGTAATGGTGATTGACGGCAAGGCGGGAGTAGAGATCGAAACGATCAAGCTCTGGCGGCGGCTGAACGACCGGAATATGCCGCGCCTGGTTGTCGTAAGCAAGCTGGATCAGGAACGTGCCGATTTTCGGGCAGCTTATGACGACATCCAGGGCAAGCTCGGGGCAACCCTTGTCCCGGTAGTTATTCCGATGGGGAGTGGCACGGAATTCGAAGGCGTCATCGACTTGCTAAGAATGAGGGCATACTCGGCGCCCGGATTCGGCGGAAAGGAACAACCCCAGGATATCCCCGAGAGCTACCAAGGGGTCGTCGACGAGTACCGCGCGATGATGGTGGAAGCTGCGGCCGAAGGGGACGATGAGCTTACCGAGAAATACCTGACCGAAGAAGACCTTACCCCAGAGGAAGTAGAACGTGGGCTTATGGAAGGGCTCCGAGCCAATAAGTTGGTTCCGGTTCTCTCCTCATGCGCCGAGCAGGGAAGCGGCGCTCACCCGCTTCTGGACTTCCTCGTAGCGGCAGCCCCTTCTCCCGCCGGCTCCGAAGAGACGGCGGAGAACGCTGACGGAGAGGAAATCGCGGTGCCGGTCTCCTCCGAAGGTGAGCCAAGCGCGTTCGTCTTCAAGACTACAATCGATCAGTTCTCCGGTAAGCTCAGCTTCGTCAAACCGATAACGGGTACCGTTGCGCCGGAGCAGGAGCTCTACAACTCACGGGAAAGCAAGAAGGATAGGGTTGGGAAGATCTACTCGGTCGTCGGGAAGAAACACATCGAGGCTGGAAGTCTCGTTGCGGGCGATCTCGGCGCATTGAGCAAGCTCCAGACCGCTCAGACCAACGACTCGTTCAGTTCCCCGGAGAGTCCACTCACCTACCGTCCGCTTGCGTTGCCTCAGCCGGTGTACTCCGTCGCTATCGAAGCCGGATCCAAAAAGGACGAAGACAAGCTCGGCACTGCGCTCCAACGTGTGATCGAGGAGGACAAGACGATCCGAATGACCTTCAATCCTGAGACAAAGGAAACCGTTCTCTCCGGGATGGGCGAACTCCACCTTAACACGGTCTTGGACCGCATCCGTGATTCGCACAAGATCGAGCTCAATACGCATACGCCGAAAATCGCGTATCGGGAGACGATCACCAAGACGGCCGAGAGTCAGTACCGGCACAAGAAACAGTCAGGCGGCCACGGCCAGTTCGGCGAGGTTTCCATCCGGATCAATCCCCTCGAACGCGGCGAGCAGTATAATTTCGAGAATGCCATACGCGGGATGGCGATCAGCAAAGGCTACGTTCCCGGAATTGAGAAGGGCCTCCAAGAGGCCATGAGCGAGGGTATTCTGGCCGGTTATCCGGTCGTGGACGTCGGGATTACATTGCTCGACGGGAAGGAGCACTCGGTAGACAGCTCAGAAATGGCGTTCAAGGCGGCGGCCAAGGGCGCGATGAAGGAGGCGATGAAGAACGCCAAGCCGACGCTTTTGGAACCGATCTACAACCTCCAGGTGTTCATCGACGAGCAGTACCTCGGTGACGTACTCTCCGACCTCTCCTCGCGCCGTGGGCGCGTTCAGGGCCAAACAAGCCTGGGCGGCGGCATCATGGAAGTGAAGGCGGAGGTTCCGCAAGCGGAGCTGCTCAGGTACGCCATCGACCTACGCTCCATCACATCCGGAACGGGGAGTTTTGAGATGAGCTTCTCCCACTATAGCCCGATCTCGGGCAAGGTGGCGGACGAAATCATCAAGCAAGCCCAAGAGGCTCCTACAGCCTAGGGCCGCTCCGCTCCTTCCGGAGGGCCCGCTACCCCGGCCCGGAAGTGTACTGTCTCCTGAGAGGAAGACGCCGGCTCAACTCGCCGGCGTCCTGCCTCCCGTGCAGAGAGCCTCACGATGGCTTGAGACTTGGCGGCTCCGTGAACGGCGCCACCTGAGAGTACCGCGCGAGGCGACCGTCCGTTCCGCCCCCTGGTTAGATCTGGTCCGTTCCTGTCCGTGGTTCATCACGAGCCGGCCATCGCCGGCTACTACTCAGCACGGACCGGCTAGTGTGGGCCCCCGGTACGCTCGACAAAAACTTCCCAAATGGGATGCTGCTTGGCGGCACCTTTCGTCTCGAACGACGTCCGCGGCCGCCATGGCTGCGGTGCGGCAAACGCCGCTTCCGCATCCGGGCCTACGCGGTACGGATTGTGGAGCTCCGGTACGGATTCCACGGCTTCAAGGATGTCGTAAGCGTAGTCTTCCCAGTCCGTAGTTACGTACAAATACCCACCGCGCGTCAGTTTCTGCGCGAGTAGCGCAGCAAACCACGGTTTCATAAGCCTACGCTTGTGGTGCTTCCGTTTGGGCCACGGATCCGGGAAAAACACGTGTACGCCGCGGAGGGAAGCGTCGGGTATTCGGTTTTCGGTCGTGACGACCGCGTCGGCCCGCGCTACCCGGACGTTTTTCAACTCTCTTCGATCGACTTCCGACAGGAGCTTTCCCACCCCGGGAGGATACACCTCTACTCCAAGAAAGCACAGTTCGGGATAACGAGCCGCCAGCTCGGCAGTGGCATATCCCATCCCGAAACCAATCTCGTATATGACCTGGGGCTCGCTCTTGCCGAAGAGTTCGGGCAAGTCCAGCGGCCCCTTTCCCTCGGGAACGCCGTAACAGCCGGAAAGCTCTTGCAGTGCTCGCTTCTGAAGCTTGCTCATACGAGCTTTGCGGACGGCAAAGGTCCTCACTCTCTTCAGACAACCCTCGGATACCTGTGTCGACGCCATTCGCTCGCTATCCACCTTGTTGCCTTCGTAAGCTGATCATGCAGCAGTTCTCTCGGATGTGGCTCGGCCCACGCGGGCGACTCAGCCGGTTGCCGGACCGTCAGCCCCAGCCTGATTCACAGAGCGCTCGCATCCTGCCTCCCGAAGCTCCGCCACAAACTCGTTCATTTCCGATACCGAAGCTATCGTGAGCATCTGCCGCGCTCGCCGTCGTGCAAACTCCAGGTCCATAGCGGCGATCTG
>PWGF01000267.1 GCA_003554375.1 Spirochaetaceae bacterium | reverse complement strand
GCGAGGCGGGCGGACGGCTCACGGCCCTCGACGGGACGCCGACCTGGCTCGGACAGAGTGCATTGGCCGCAGCGCCGTCGCTTCATCAGGAAGCACTGGCCATGCGTCGTCAATGCTTGTCCCAAGCGTGATTGAAATCACGGAACAGTCTCGCCGGGGGGATGAGTACTTGCCCCAGCGGCTTGTCGCCGCGGCGGTGGAACCGTACCGATCTGACTGCGTTTGCCCTGTCCGGCTTCCGATCGCTTGACGACGAATACCGTACCGCAATACTATTACCTATGCAGGGTCGCAGTGTGGACCGAACGGGGGCGTTCCGGCTTCGACTGCGAAGAGTTCGCGCTTCAAGCTGCAGGTGGAGCTGCCGCCTCCTTAATCCGGCTTAAAGCAATAGCTGCAGACGATGCAGATTTTGCACTCGCCGCGTAAATAGCGACGGCGACGGGCACCGTATCCGCGGCTCCGAGGGTGCGGCTGCTTGACAGATAATCGGGGCTCACCCTGCGGTCTGTTCGGCGGCCGCCGGGGACATGTTTGCCGAACTCGGGGTGCCGTGGCTCGTTCCCGCGCCAATCGGCATACCGACATTTGGAGCGGGGACTATGCCTGTAGATGCTTGGGGCCGACTTCGCAGGACGGGGGTTCGATTCCCCCCGCCTCCAGATTCACTCCTTTTGCGGGCGGGAGCTTACTTGTTGGTATAGGCCGGAACTCATCCGGCCCTCCTTCTATGCTCTTAGTAGTATCCACAGCGCCTGCTGCCCTGTAAGGCTGTCCACCCTCAGTTTTCGCAATCTCGCAAAGAACGAGGTTTCGCCCGGCGGCACATCATTCCCACTCGATCGTGGAAGGTGGCTTACTCGATACGTCGTAGACTACTCGTCCCACTGCCGGTATCTCATTGGTTATCCGCGCCGATATCTCCATGAGATCGTCCGGCGGGAACCGGAAGACGTCCGCCGTCATTCCGTCGGTGCTCGTGACCGCCCGAAGGGCCACGACCGCCCCATAGTGTCTGCTGTCCCCGGTTACGCCGACCGACCGCACAGGCAGGAGAACCGCAAACGCCTGCCAGATCTGCTCGTAGAGACCGCGCTTCCGAAGCTCCGATACGTAGATGCGATCCGCCTCTTGCAGAGTTTCGACCGCTTCCGGGGTTATTTCGCCAACAATACGGACCGCCAACCCGGGACCGGGAAACGGATGCCGGTCCACAACGCTTTCCGGCAGGCCAAGGACCCGTCCAAGTACGCGGACCTCGTCCTTGTAGAGCCAACGCAACGGCTCGATGAGTCGTCCTTCGTCCCGCTTGCGCGCCACGATGGGTGAACGAACATTGTGATGGCTCTTTATCACCTTGGCCTTGTCTCCGACACCGCCCCCTGACTCGATCATGTCAGTGTAAAGAGTTCCCTGCGCCAGAACCCCTTCGGCGATGCCGCGGCGCTCGAGCTCATCCTGCTGGACCGTCATGAAGAGGTCCCCGATGATGCGTCGCTTCTCCTCCGGATCACGCACTCCGCTCAACGCTCCAAGAAAGCGCTCGCGCGCATCAACGATGTACAGGTTCTCGGCACCGAACTGCTCGAGCGCCTCGGTAACCTGCTCGGTCTCTCCGGCTCGCATGAGGCCGGTATCGACGTACATGAGATGGACTTGCTCCGGCGGGAGGGCTTGCAGGAGAAGCGCTCCGACTACTGTCGAATCGACGCCGCCGGATATCAGCAGGAGTACGGACTCGTCGCCGGCCTGGTCGCGCACCGCCTGGATCCGGTCTTCCAGGTAACGATCCATGCTCCAATCGGCGCGCGCTCCACAGATCCGCTCTGCGAAGTTCGACAGGATGCGCGAGCCGTACTCGCAGTGGCTCACCTCGGGGTGGAACTGGAGCCCCAGGATCCGGTCGCCCTCACCGCTTACCGCTGCCGGGGCCCCGTGCTCGCTCGTCGCAAGCAGCCGGTACCCGGCCGGCAGGGTACTCAATGTATCTCCGTGGCTCATCCACGCCAGGAAACCGTCGGGCACCTCCGCGAACAGCGGGTGTGGTTCCCGAATCCGAACACGCGTACGACCGTATTCCCGCTGCGCCGCACGCCAGACTTCTCCCCCGCCATCGTGGACGATTCGCTGCAGACCGTAACAGATGCCAAGCACCGGAACGCCCAGCTCAAAGACCGAGCTATGGGGACGGGGGGCCTCAGGATCAGGTGCCGAAGCCGGGCTTCCGCTCAGAACTACTCCCTTTAGGCCGGCACGGAGCCGTTCCGGAATCGACGCCTCTCCCGGCAACACTTCCGAGTAGACACCGCCCTCTCGGATCCGGCGACTGATCAGCTGGCTGGTCTGCCCGCCGAAGTCGAGTACTGCTACTGTGTCCATGGCTCTTTCCGTATAATGGTCTCAGACCTGTCGCTCCCAACGCTAATGATGTCCACCGGTGTCTCGACGTAATCCTCGATCATCTGAACGTAGTTGCGGGCCGCAGCCGGAAGCTCGTCGAAGGAACGCCGATCGCCTAGAGGCTCCTGCCATCCCGGCATTTCCTCTATCACCGGCTCTACGCTCTCCAGGGTACGAACGCCGGCGGGAACGGTCTTCAGAGTCTGGTTGCCATACCGGTAGCCCGTACACACCCCGATCCTGCCCGCGTCGTCATACACGTCGAGCTTCGTCATAACCAGTCCGTCGATGCTGTTGGAGCGGCAGGCGTACCGCAGTGCCACCAGGTCAAGGTATCCGCAGCGCCGGGGCCGTCCCGTGGTGGCCCCGTATTCCGCGCCCCGCTCGCGGATATGCTCCTCCAAGCCGCCGTCCCGATCAGCCCGGAACTCGCTAGGGAACGGCCCGTTCCCTACGCGGGTAGAGTACGCCTTGAATACTCCGAGCACGCGATCGATTCCGCGAGGGCCCAGCCCTCCCCCGAGAGCGGCCCCGGCCGCGGCCGATGTTCCGGAAGACACGAAGGGATACGTGCCCAGATCCAGATCCAGAAGGACGCCCTGCGCCCCCTCGAAGAGTATCCGCCGGCCTCGTCGAGCTATCATATATTCGCTTAGATCGATGGCCATGCGTGATAGCTCATCACGGTATGGCTCGAAGTAACGCCGTTCGGACTCCGGAAGCTCCCGGTACGCGAGATCGTCCACTACGTCACACACGCGGAGCCCGTCGCGAGCCGCCTTGCGCGCGTACGCGACGCCAATTCCCCGGCCTGTAGTTCCGATCGGGCGACGCCGCTTCGTATCGAGCTCCCGGTCCTCTTCACTGTAGCCGGGCAGTACGACGTGAGCTCGGTCGCTTACGTGGACACGTCCTCTCCATCTCACGCCCTTCTGCTCGAGCTCTTCCAGCTCCCCGAAAAGCGATGCTACGTCGATCACCATGCCAACCCCAAGGAGAACCTGCGTATCAGGGTAAAGGATTCCCGACGGAACCAGGTGAAGCTTATAGGTTGTCCCACCGTGAACGATGGTATGTCCGGCATTCGCACCGCCGGAGAACCGCACGATATCGTCCGCTTGGGAGGCCAGGAAGTCTACGATCTTGCCTTTCCCTTCGTCCCCCCATTGGGCTCCTATGACTACTGTCGTCATACGTTATACACCTTTCCTTCTGTGTCGCCGCCTTCTGTAACGTCCCGCCCGCGTAGCCCGCCCGCAGTACGCCGAGCCACAACCGTCTCCCTCGCGGGCCACGATCGTCTCCGTCAGGCCACGGGCCGTGCGACCGGCGTCCGGACGGCCGCGAATTCCGACCACAAGAGAAGCGCCGACGGCAAACGAACAGCTCTGCTCAACGCGAATAGTTGGGCGGCTCCTGCGTTACCGACACATCATGGACGTGCCCCTCCCGATAGCCGGCCGCGCTTATCCTAATGAACTTCCGGTAACTCCGCAATGAATCCAGGTCGGCACTCCCCGTGTAGCCCATGCCTTTCCGCAGCCCGGTAACCAGCTGATGGAGGAAAGGGCGAAGCTCACCCTTGTAGGGCACGCGACCTTCTACCCCCTCCGGAACCGGCTCCTCGTTCTCGCTCATCTGATACCGGTCACCGCTACCCTGCCGGATAGCGCCGATCGAGCCCATCCCGCGGTACGTCTTGAAGATACGCCCTTCGTAGATCACTTCGCGACCCGGCGCCTCCTTCAGGCCGGCGAAGAGGTTCCCGATCATCACGCTGCTTGCGCCGGCGGCAATAGCCTTCACGATATCCCCCGAGTACTTGATCCCGCCGTCGGCAATGACCGGCACATCTCGTTTTGCTGCCTCTTCCGCAGCCCACATCACGGCGGTGAATTGCGGGACGCCAACTCCCGCCACGACACGAGTCGTGCAAATGGAGCCGGGGCCCACGCCGACCTTGATCACATCGGCGCCTGCTTCCACCAGCACACGCGCGCCTTCACGTGTAGCAACATTGCCGGCAACCACCGGTATGTCATAGTCGCGCTTGATGGTACACAATGCGTCAATGACCGGCTTGCTTTGCCCGTGAGCTGCATCGAGTACGACGAAGTCAACCCGCGCAGCAACGAGCTGTTCCAGCCGGGCCTGCAGCTCGATCGGCGATACGGCCGCCCCTACCAAGAGCCTCCCTTGAGGGTCCAAGGCAGCGTGGGGAAACTGTTGGTGCTTCTCGATATCCTTCACCGTAATGAGCCCGGTGAGCACCCCCTGCTCGTCCACAACGGGAAGCTTCTCGATCTTGTGGGTGTCGAACTTGGCTTGGGCACTCTCGATCGAGGGGATGCCCGTCTCAACCACCGGGTTACGCGTCATTACGGACTCCACCTTGCT
>PWGF01000271.1 GCA_003554375.1 Spirochaetaceae bacterium | reverse complement strand
TTCTCGCGGCGTTGGTGGTGCTGATCGTCCTTATGCCGCGGTGGCTCGGGGAGGAGCCGATCGTCGGCCCGGAGGCGGTTGCGGAAGAGCTGGATATTCCCGAGGAGCTTCGTGACCCCATCGAGGAGGAGCCGGCCGAGCCTGAGCCGGATCCGCCTGAGGAACCGGTGGAGATCGTCGATGTGGACCCCGAGGAGCGGGGAATACTCGACCGGCGCAGTGCCCGGACCAATGACACGTTCTGGGACCTTGCCGATGAGTACTGGGGCAGCCGCCATCTTTGGCCGGACCTCTATCGCGAGAATCTCGAACGGCATCCGGATCCGGACTTCATCGACGTTGGCGCATCGATTGTGGTACCGGAAACGTTGGCCCCGGAACAGAACATGGGGCCTCGGGCAATAGAAAGCCTTATGGGAGCGTACGTGCTGGCATACGAGGCCTATCGCGACCGCGCCGATGAGTTGTTCGCCCGCGTCGACGACGGAGAAACGTGGTTGCGGTCACGAGCCCGTCTGAAACGGAACCGTTCACGCTGGCTCGTCTATTCGGCGACGCGCTTTCAGGAGGATTTTGTCGAGGTTTACCGTGACGTGATTCTGAAAGATGACGTCGAGCTCGTTGAGGGCTTCCTGGAACGGTTCGGAAGACCGCCGTGGCCCGGCGAGTTGGAGCCGCCCCGGCAGGAGTAGTAGACGCGAGCGCGCGCTACGAGGGTCGCCACTGGACGGCGCCATTGCGGCCGCGCTGGGCGGCGTTACCGCGAGGCGCGCTCGACGAAGGTGCGCCCGGGCGCGATGCTGCGTTGACAAAACGGGATGATGGGGGCTATAGTTCGGTCCCGTTCTGTGACAGGAGAGATGTCAGAGTGGTCGAATGAGGCGGTCTTGAAAACCGTTGAGCCGCAAGGCTCCGTGGGTTCGAATCCCACTCTCTCCGGTCTCGTCAACCGGCGTGCTTTCAGCGCGTGCGCGGGGTGTTCCCGTGGCGTGCCGGCGGCCGTTGGGAGGCAGCATAGCTGACGCGAGGAGAGGTGCGAGAGCGGTCGAATCGGGCTCCCTGCTAAGGAGTTGTACCTTTACGGGTACCGAGGGTTCGAATCCCTCCCTCTCCGCCTACATTTTGTGCCCATAGCTCAGCCGGATAGAGCGTTAGATTGCGGATCTAAAGGTCGGAGGTTCGAATCCTCCTGGGCACAACTCCACGGCCGGTGGGGCACACTGACAGCCGATCCTTCCGTGCCGTTCGCGGGTCGGGAACGCTTGCGACGCCGGCGACGCAGCTTTACAATACCTGTGACAGACGGGTTGGAGCGGTACGAATAGGTGCCGCGGTACACGGAGAGATGCGAGAGTGGCTGAATCGGGCGGACTCGAAATCCGTTGTACAGCTCTGCTGTACCGTGGGTTCGAATCCCACTCTCTCCGCTTCGCGTCGCACGGAGAGATGACCGAGTGGCTTAAGGTGTACGCTTGGAAAGCGTATGTACCCTTACGGGTACCGAGGGTTCGAATCCCTCTCTCTCCGCATTTGCCCCTTTAGCGTTGACGGCCAGGCACTGTGCAATTCGCCTTCGCCCAACCCCGTCAGGCCCGGGAGGGAGCAGCGGTAAGCGACGGGCGGATGTGCCGCAGCTCGCTTGGCTCGAGCTAAAGGGGCTTTTTTGGTAAGGCGATGTCGTACGAGGTAACGGCCAACAGAAAACGTCCCACCAACTTTGACGGACTCGTCGGCCAGGAGTTCGTCGTTGCTACTCTCAAGAACAGTCTCAAAACCGGCCGGATCGCGCACGCCTATCTCTTCGCCGGGCCCCGCGGCATTGGGAAGACTTCGGCGGCGCGAATCCTTGCACGCTCGCTCAACTGTCCTGACGGTCCTGATCCTGAAGGGTGCGCTGACTGTCCGGAGGCAGATGCTATCTCGCGTGGTCAGAGCGTGGACGTGATCGAGATAGACGGTGCCAGTAACACCAGCGTGAACGACGTTCGGCAGATCAAGGACGAAGTGCTTTTCGCGCCGCAGGCGTCCCGCTATAAGATCTACATCATCGATGAGGTTCACATGCTCTCCAACAGCGCCTTCAATGCGCTGTTGAAGACGATCGAGGAGCCGCCCCCCTACATCATCTTTGTTTTCGCTACCACGGAAGTTCACAAGGTGCCGGCTACGATCCGCAGTCGCTGCCAACAGTTCAACTTCCGCCTAATTCCGACGGAGCGGATTGCGGAATGTCTGCGAGAGGCGGCGGAAGAAATGGAGCTGGAAGCGGAGGACGATGCTCTCTACTGGATGGCTAAGGAAGGCCGCGGCAGTCTCCGGGACGCGTACACGCTGTTCGATCAAGTAGTGAGCTTCTCCGAGGCGCGGATTACCCAGGAGCAGATCAGGTCAAAGCTGGGGCTGGTTGGGCTCGAGCGGCTGAATGAGCTGGTGGAAACGGTAGTATCCGGCGACGCGCGCCGCGCGCTCGAGCTGGCCGACGAGACGATCGCCGCCGGAGTGAGCGTGGAGCAGATTGCCATGGATCTGGCCGAGTATTTCCGCACTGCCTTGTTCCTCCGTCATGGGATTACTAAGCGCTCTCTGATCGGGTACGGTGCAGAGCAGGTGTCGTCGAGCGTTGTGGACAACCTGACTCCGGCACAACTCGAGAAAGCCATCGACATGCTCTTCGAACTGTACCGGAATATCCGGTACAGCTTGGATGCCCGATTCGAGCTGGAAGTCGTTCTGAGCAGGATGTGCGAGCTCCGGAGCTACTTGACGCCGCGGCAGCTTCTGGCGGAGATCGAGCGGGCCAAGCGGGGCCAGAGCGCGAGCGTGGCCGGGGCAGGCACGAGAGCTGCTTCGGCGGCGAGTTCTCCGGACCGAACGTGGCGCGCCGGGGCAGAAGGGGAGGCGCCGGCCACCGGCGCGGAACCGGCCGCCACCGGGAGCAACGCCGACTCGGGAGAGCAGCGTGCGCCGCAGCCGGGAGCCGGGGACGGTGGAAACGGCGACGGCACCACGGCGGCCGCCGACCAAGAAACAGGCGATGGCGCTCCCCGAACGCAAACGGGTTCCGGACCGGCGGAGAGCGGCGATGCCGATGATGCTGATGTGGCCGACGCGCCGGTACAGGCAGTAGAGGAGATTTCGGGCCTCGCGGGAGAAGAGCGCGCCGCCATCGTGAAAGGGGGGCGCCGGAAGAAGCTCTCGCTCGGAACCAACCTGGAGAAGGCAACCGCGTGGGCGAAGGGCGAAGGGGTTCTTCACCTCGTGTTTCCAACAGCATATCCGGCGCAAGCGGTGACGCGGGAACGGGAGCTTGTTTCGGATGTAGTGCAGGAGGTGCTGGGATACCCGCTTCGGCTGGAGATCCGGCTCGACCAGGAGCAGGCCGAGCCGGAGGAAGACGACGTTCCGGAGGATGTGGCGTTGGTACGACGGGTTTTTCGGGGAGAGATCGTCTCGGGGAGCTAGAAGACGACGATGCGGGGGGAGCAGCGTTGACTGCCCTTCGCCGGGCCCTCAGAGCGGTCCACGTCGAACGGCCCCGTTTATATCTCAGGATTTTGTGATATTGTTATGGGAGGCGTACGTTGTCAGGAGGGGAAGACGTGAACTTTAACCCGATGGAGCTGCTGAAGAACGTTCAGAATCTGCAGAGTAAGATGAGCGAAGCGCAAGAGCGTCTGAAGCAGGTTACCGCGGTCGGCACAAGCGGCGGTGACATGGTCCGGATTACAATGAGCGGAGAGCTTGAAGTCCAGAAGGTGGAGATCTCTCCGGATGCGGTGGATCCGAACGACGTCGAGATGCTTCAAGACTTGATCCGTGCCGCGCATACGGATGCTACGAGCAAGATCAAAGAGAAGATCAAGGAAGAGATGTCTTCGGTGACCGGCGGCATGGACTTGCCTCCCGGCATTCTGGGTAGCTAAGGTAAGTGCGTTGTGAACGCGCTGGAGGAGCTCATCAGGCGGCTGGCGTCTCTGCCCGGGATCGGAAAGAAGAGCGCGGGCCGAATAGCCTACCATCTGTTGAGCGCGGATCGCTCGGTCGCGGAAAGCCTGGCGGAGAGCATTCGCACCCTTAATGACCGGATCCGCCGGTGCTCGCTATGCGGCCGCTACACGGAGGCCGATCCCTGCGATATCTGTAGCGATGGCGGCAGAGATCGATCGACCGTGTGCGTGGTGGAGCAGCCGCAGGATGTCGAGGTAATGGAGGCAAGCGGGGAGTACCGCGGCCTGTACCACGTACTCGGCGGCGTCATATCGCCGATGGACGGCATTGGGCCCGATAAGCTCGGAGTTGCCGGACTCCTGAAGCGGGTGGACCACGACGAGATCGAGGAAGTCATCTTGGCAACCAACCCCACGGTGGAAGGCGACACCACGGCGCTCTATCTGGTGAAGCTGCTGCAGGAACGCGGGGTGAAGTGTTCGCGCTTAGCGCTCGGGCTGCCGGTCGGAGGCGACTTGGAGTACGCAGACCGGCTTACGATCGCCCGGAGCCTGCGCGGTCGTACCCACTACTAGCCGCCGGCTGTGCGTAGCTGTGAGCTGCGCGGGGCCGACCGACTGCGGGGAAGGACTTTCGGCGTGGCGGAAGCGGACTCCTATGAGCCGTCTGCCTGACCACTTCGGAGCTCGGAGAGGAGGAGCCGGGAAGCTCTTTCGAGGTAGTCGTCAAGCTCGCCACGCTCATCCTTGGAGAACGGCGCAAGGACGAAGGACGAGGGGGAGCCGTGTTCTGGGCGCCCGATTCCCAGCCGAAGTCGGCGGAACTGTGCCGAGCCCAAACGATCTCGTATTGACTTTAGGCCGTTATGGCCCGCCAGGCCG
>PWGF01000409.1 GCA_003554375.1 Spirochaetaceae bacterium | reverse complement strand
CGTGGTCGGTTTGGCATTGATGGCTGTCGATTGCTGGCCGGACCTAGATCCGCCGGATACCACCACCCCGGACGGGGATTCGGATAGCACCATTC
The DNA here is from genome assembly GCA_003554375.1 of Spirochaetaceae bacterium. Lineage (GTDB taxonomy): Bacteria > Spirochaetota > Spirochaetia > DSM-27196 > SKKC01 > PWGF01. The sequence continues at coordinate 4,753 of PWGF01000409.1, read as the reverse complement.
CGGACGAGGATACCGACGACAACGATTCGGAGGCCACATTGATCGTAAGAGGATACGCGGCCATGAACGCTGCCTCGTACAAGCTGGTCTACGATACGCTCCAGGACATCACATGGCTGGACTACACGAACCCGTACGATACATGGATGAACCAATCGGAGTGGGTGACCTCGCTAACGGTCCACTTAGGCGGTGTCACCTACGACGACTGGCGGCTGCCTGCTGCGCTTACGGAGGCAACCGCGCCAAACGGTATGCCTTGCACCGGATACGACTGTGTCTGCGGCGAAATGGGCCACCTCTACTACGTAGGGCTCGGGAACGTGGGGTATGGCCCGCTCGACGGCATATCACCACAGCCGAATTGGGGACTACAGAACACGGGACCGTTCGAGAACCTCGAGCCGCACATTTACTGGTACAACGAGGGAACGGAAGCCCCCGAGACGATCGCGTGGGCCTTCGACTTCAATATCGGGGCTCAGCAGGAGAAGACAGCGGCGTACAACCGCGCGATTGCCGTGCGCGACGGCGACGTGGCGCCGTCCGAGTTCTCGATCGGGGATGTCGGTCCGGCAGGAGGGCGCATCTTCTACGTGGATAACCAAAACGAGCACGAGTGGACCTACCTCGAAGTGGCCCCAAGCGTTGCAGAGTTCGAGTTCCCCGTGCCATGGGGCGAGACAGGGGGTGAAGGGATAGCCGTCGGAACCACCGGTGCCGCGATCGGTACCGGCCGGGCGAATACCGCCGCTATCGTCGAGGTATACGGCGAAGGCTTCCAGTACGAGGACGGATACGGTGAGTACGCCGCGAAGGTGTGCGCAGATCTGGAATACGGCGGTTATGCCGATTGGTTTCTGCCGTCGATAGACGAGTTGCAGCAGGTGTACCTGAACCTCTTCCTCGCCGACGACGAGTGGTTCACGGTGGGAGGTGACGATACCCTGTACTGGAGCTCGTCCGAGTACAACGAAGACGAGGCGAACAAGGCGTGGCTCCAGAGTTTCGCCGACGAAGGGGAGGAGGAAGAGCACCGGTTTCACGATTTCAAGCCGATATTCCACGGAGTGCGCGCGGCGCGCGCTTTCTAACGGGGGGGGGAACACCCCAAGCGCAATCATCCATCGTGCCTTACCTACCCGTTTCAATACCCGATTCTGCGCCCGCTTCCAGCGATCGAAGTTCTCGGTGAGCATCCGGCTACCGGCCGTAGCCAACGCGTACCTACGTTTGCGGCGATCTGTGCCGTCGGCGAGTTCTACCAGCCCGATTTTCCGCGTTGACAAGGCCCACAACCGGGTGTACACTAATTCAGCAACGTGAGCAGCTGTGCAAAACATCTGCCTGTTTGTTCAGACTCGTTTGCGTGGTGAAGGCAACGAAAACACCGGAGTTCCGATGTGGTCAAAGTGGCACGTGAACGAAGAGAGCATATACAGCGTGCGAGAAACTACTCCGGTATAGCACCTTTCCGCAACGCTCGTTCCGTTGTGGATTCTTATCTCACCGTAGCACCTTTTTACTCAGCGTCACTCACAGATGTGGCTCGCGTGGACGTGGGTTACGCCGGCCTGCGGGAGTTCCCGCAGAAGCGCCGCGTTGCGGCGTGGCCGGACTAGATTAAGGAGGTTTCGCATATGCGAAAAATCGCGCTTCTTTTGGTATGTCTACTGGTCATACCAGGTATGGCGTTCGCCGCGGGCGAAGAAGAGCCCGAAGTCGAGTATCCACTCGATATCGAGATGTGGATCGGCCTCGGCGGTGAGCTCGGCGAGCGCATCGAGGATATGGCGGCTGAGTTCAACGATATGCAGGACAACTACGTCGTGAGCGTCGTTGAGCAAGGCGACTACGAAGAGGCGATGATGAGCGCAATCGCGGCGTACCGCGCCGACGACCAGCCTCACATCATCCAGGTCTATGAAGTCGGCACGGGGACGATGATGGGCCACCCTGAGGTCGTCTATCCGGTCCATGAGCTCATGGAAGACTTCGGGATGCCGTTCGACATGGATGACATCCTCGAGCAGGTCACGGCCTACTATTCGGATCCCGACGGCAACATGCTTTCGATGCCCTTCAACAGCTCCACGCCGATCTTCTACTACAACGTAGATGCGTTCGAGGCTGCCGGGCTCGATCCGGATGATCCCCCGGAGACCTGGCCGGAAGTCGAGGAGTATTCAGAGATACTTCTGGAAGCAGGTGACTACTCGGCAGGCTTCACGTTCCAGTGGCCGTCCTGGACCAACGTAGAAAACTTCGCGGCATGGCACGACCTCCCCCTCGGCACCCAAGTCAATGGGCTAGCAGGCTGGGATGCCGAACTCGTCTTCAACGACGAAGCACGGCTGCAGCACTGGGAGGCTTTGGCCGACTGGTCCGATCGCGGTATCTTCGAGTACGGTGGCCGTGGCGGCGACGCGGGACCGCTCTTCACCTCCGGAGACGTCCCGATGTACATCGCATCCTCGGCTGCGTACGCCGGCATTGAGGCCACCGCGGACTTCGAGTTCAATGCATCGTTCCTCCCGTATTGGCCGGACATTGTGGATGAGCCGCAGAACTCGATAATCGGCGGCGGATCCCTGTGGGTCATGGACGGACATACTGAGGCCGAGTACCAAGGTATTGCCGAATTCTTCGACTATCTGTCTTCTCCGGAAGTACAGGCGGAGTGGCACCAGTTCTCCGGGTACCTGCCGATAACCGAAACGGCATGGGATCTCTCTCGTGACGAGGGATTTTACGACGAGGTACCGATTCACAACACGGCGATCGAGCAGATCACCCTGAATCCGCCCACCGACAACTCACGCGGCCTTCGGTTCGGAAACTTCCCCCAGGTCCGCAGTGAGATACTGGATGCTATGGAAGCCGCGATCGCAGGCGACATGACTGCTCAAGATGCATTGGACTCCGCGGTAGAGCGCGGTAATGCGATCTTGAGAGAGTTTGAGGAGACCGTCGCGGATTGAATCGGCTTTCCGGGCTGTAGCGACAACAGCGCTGCTTCCGGTAGACTGTGATAGTGATACTTCCCGGTCCGGCGCTTTCGGGCGCCGGACCGGGCTTCCATCGGAGGAGGTAGCCGGCGCATGATTAGTGGAAAGAGTGTCGTATTTCGGGAGAAGAAACTCCCGTATCTGCTTCTGACCCCGGAAGTGGTCCTGGTGCTGATATTCTTCATCTGGCCTGCGTCACAGGCACTGGTTCAGTCCCTCTATCGGGAAGATGCCTGGGGTATAACCAGGAATTTCGTAGGGCTCGACAACTTCCGGCGGGTGCTGGCCGACCCGCGATACGTGGAATCCATTTGGACCAGTATTGCTTTCGCGATTGCCGTGGCAGGAGCCACGATGCTCATCGCGCTTTTTTTTGCTGCCCTGGCGAACAACATCAGGAAGGCAACCGCGTACCAGACAGTCATTATTGCCCCGTACGCAGTCGCTCCGCTTGTCGCCGGCGTCATGTGGTTCTTCCTGTTCAGTCCTGCTGTCGGGATCCTTTCCTATGGGCTACGTTCGATGGGGATGATGTGGAACCACACGATAGTGCCGGGGCAGGCATTCTTTCTAGTTGTCCTTGCCGCATCGTGGCAGCGAATCGCCTACAACTTCCTGTTCTATCTGGCCGGGATGCAGATCATCCCAGATTCGCTCGTAGAGAGCGCAACAATCGACGGAGCTACGCCGGTACAACGCTTCTGGAAAATCACCTTCCCGCTCCTGTCTCCGACGACCTTCTTCCTGTTGATCATGAACTTCATCTATACGTTCTTCGAAACCTTTCCGGTTATTCACCAGCTCACCGAGGGCGGGCCGGCAAACGCCACGGCGACCATGGTCTATAGGATTTACCGGGAAGGGTTCCGGCAACTGAACTTCGGCAGTTCGGCGGCACAATCGGTCATCCTCATGGCGTTTGTGATATTCTTCGTAGTCTTGCAGTTCCGCTATGTCGAGCGGCGGGTAGTGTACTAGGAGGCCGGCAATGGTTACCGATTCTACTCCAACGCGCATTTTTCGCCATGCTTGCCTGCTCATCGGCTGTCTGATCATCATTTTCCCAGTGTATGTAGCGTTTGTCGCCTCATCTCTTCCGTTGGCAGATATCTTTGCTCGGCCGATGCAGCTAGCTCCGGGTGGGGAGGTCTTCAACAACTACTATCAAGCGCTCTTTGTCGGAGGACGCGGTCTGGGCGGTGCACGGGCCATTGGTGCCCTCGTGATGCTTCGGAACAGTCTCATCATGTCGGTGGGCATCGTGGTGTCCAAGATTGCAGTCTCGCTTCTGTCAACTTTTGCCATCGTCTTCTTCAAGTTCCCCGGCAGGTCCTTCTTCTTCTGGCTCATCTTCATCACGCTGATGCTCCCGGTCGAAGTTCGAATTGTGCCGACCTATCGGCTCGTTTCGGACTTGGGTATGATCAACTCATATCCGGGGTTGATCTTGCCCCTTGCGGTCTCGGCCACGGCGACGTTCCTTTTCAAGCAGTATTTCATGACCATGCCGGACCAGTTGATCGAGGCGGCAAAGATCGACGGTGCGGGCCCCATGAGGTTCTTCCGCTCCATTCTTCTTCCGATGTCACGCACCCCGATGGCGACGCTCGTGGTTATCCAGTTTGTCTACGGCTGGAACCAGTACCTCTGGCCGCTTCTGGCAACCACCGATCGCGCCTACTACCCCCTGATGATAGGCCTCAGCAGGATGCTGGTCGTCGCCGATCATCAAGCTGACTGGCACG
>PWGF01000297.1 GCA_003554375.1 Spirochaetaceae bacterium | reverse complement strand
GAGCGTCTTGCCCATGAGATCCTCAAGCCGCTCGAGCGTGCGCTCGACCTCTTGAACGACCTCCTTGGGATACTGCCGGTTATTCTCATAGTAGAGCTGACATACCTCAGTACTGATGGTAAAACCGGGAGGAACGGGCACGCCGATGGCGGTCATCTCCGCCAGGTTGGCGCCCTTTCCGCCGAGAAGCTCCTTCTCATCCTTGCCGCCTTCGGCGACGGGCTTCCCGGTATTCTTGTCTCGTCCAAAGAAATAGACATACTTTCCTGCCATACTATTCTGTACCCCCGATCATTACGGAATTTAGTGGATATACTGAACCGTCTCTAACGGTAGAACTTTTCGACCCCGCGTGTCAACGAAAGCTCGGCTTCGCACAATATCCTCAGCTCATGGAGCGAATTGGCTCAACCTGGCCGTGGCACCCCGATGAGGCGACGTCACGTGGAAAGGGGCCCTGGACGGCGAAGGTGCTTCGCCGAAGCTGTCTGTGGCCGTTCCAATCATCGGGCCCGTGACGGACCGACGCGCTGAGATACGATATACGTTCGCGCACAGACGCTTGTAAGCCAGTCCCCAGGCGTGCGGCGGGGCCGGACCGGCTCCGCTAACGCAGGCGCGGCGAGCCGCCAACCTCCGCTGGAGCAACGGAACCGTCTGTGCTTACACAATACGGGTCCGGGCCCAGCGGGCACGGCTATCCTACCGCTACGCGATATACGACTCGAGCATCTGGCTCCGTGCCGGATGCTGGAGACGCTTCAATGCCTTTTTTTCGATCTGCCGAATGCGCTCCTTCGTGAGCTGGTATCGCTCCCCGATCTCCTTGAGCGACAACGGCTTTCGACCGTTCAGGCCGAAGCGGTACTGGACGATCTCCGCCTCCTTGGGCGTCAACGTTGACAGGACCGCGTTGATGTCCTCCTTCAACGAACGCTCCATGACGAGGTCGTCAGGCGAGCGGTACGCTTCGTCCTCCACAAAGTCACCGAGCGAGCTGGAGTCTTTCTCCGCGTAGACCGGTGTCTCCAAAGAGATCAACTCCCGCGAGATGTTCACGAGGTCAGCTACGTGATCCTCGCTCATGTTCAGCGTCTTGGCTATCCGTTTTGTCTCGTCTTCGTCGCTGCGCTCGGTCTGAAGCTGCTTCCGCACCTTCTCTATCTGGACGAGCTCGTTCGCGCGGTTCAGCGGCAGCCGAATCATCCTGGACTTTTCGCATATCGCCTTCAGGATGGCCTGGCGAATCCACCAAACCGCGTATGAGATGAAGTGGAACCCCTTGTCCACATCGAACCGCTCGATGGCGTTCATCAATCCGATATTGCCCTCACTGATCAGGTCAGAGAGCGGAAGACCTTGGTTCTGGTACTTCTTGGCGACGTTTACCACAAAACGGAGGTTCGCCTTGACGAGCATATCCTTTGCATGCTTATCCCCGGCCTTCGCCGCACGCGCATACTTGTCCTCTTCCTCCCGCGTCAGAAGCGGGATACGGTTGATCTCCTTGAGATACATGGACAGAATGTTCTCATCGTCACTTCGCGTACGGGTAGTGGTTTGGGATTGCTGCGCATTCTTCTTCGTCTTCGGCATACCCTCCTCCTTCATTTCTCACCCTCTAGGAAGCAATTCCTGTGCCAAGGCAACAAAATCCGAACAAGCAGGACTAAACTGTTCTTTTGTGGGGAGTTATATCGAGACCGGTAACAGGGACGGCTCTTGTACAGTATGCAAAATGAGTTATACTGACACAGTTCTGCAATAGCCTCCGCGAAAGTGGCGCAAAAGATCTCAGCGGTTACCGACCGAAAGCCCCAAAAGAGCCCTATAGCGCGCTACGGCGCACAGGGCGGCGGCAAAAGGCCGCTGAAGCAAGTACTCGTTCGCTCACTAAACCACCACGGGCCACCAGGCAAGCCCCGCCGGGGCGGGCACTCGCCGCCGCGCTTCCAGCCCTACCGTCTACACGCGTTCACCCTGCCTGCCACCCGCCGCCGGGGACCGTCTTGACCTGTCCGGAGGGGGAACGTATATTCTCGGTGTTCAGGGACATTCCATAAATATCTCAACTCTAGTCGGATAAGAATAGGAGGATGCAATGAAAGTTAAGCCGCTTGGCGATCGTGTGCTTGTAAAGGTAAACGTCACCGAGACGAAGACCAAGGGGGGGCTCTACGTTCCGGAAACGGCCCAGGAAAAGACCCAGACGGGTACGGTCGTTGCAGTCGGGGACGACAAAGAGCAGATTACCGTCAAGGAAGGCCAGAACGTCATGTACGATAAGTACGCTGGCACCTCCATCAAGATCGACGATGAGGATCACCTGGTGGTCAAGATGGAGGACATTCTGGCCGTGATCGAGGACTGAGGCACTCGAAGCTGCCGGTCGGTTGCTCCCGTATCACGGGCGGCAACCGGCCGCGCCGGTCCTCATCCGTCTCTCAGGCTGTCGCTTCGCCCACGCTCTTCGTATAGAAAATCCTCGAGCACCTGCAGGATGCGATCGCCCGAGGAGAAAGCTTGCCTGGTTTGCGGCAGGCTGCGTAGAAACACCTTCCCATAGTGCTTGGAGCAGATGCGTGAATCGGTCACGACCACTGCACCTCGGTCGTCGGTCCGGCGCATGAGACGTCCAAATCCTTGCTTCAACTTCTGAACGGCATCGGGGATCACCATCTCCATGAAGGAGTTGCCTCCACGGGCTTCGAGCGCTTCCAACCGGGTCTTCTGTACGGGGTGTCCGGGCACGCGAAAGGGCAACCGACAGACCACCACGACCTCAAGAGTCCGGCCGGGAGAATCCACCCCTTCCCAGAAGCTATCGGTCGCGAAGAGCACGCTCGACGTATCCGACCGAAATCGATCCAGAAGCCGGGACCGCTCGTCCTCGCGCTGGGTCATGCAGGTTATGCCGCGCGCGGTCAGGAAAGGGCGCACCTGATCGTACACCTGCTCCAGCATACGGTACGACGTGAAGAGCACGAGCGCTCTGCCTTCGGAGATCTCGAGCAACTTGCACAGGAAGTCCGGCAGAAACTCCATGTACCCCGGCTCATTCGGTGGGGGCGCATCGACGGGAACCGCGAGCTGGACTCGCCGCGCGAAGTCGAAGGGAGATGCGAAGACTCCCTCCAGAAGCCGCTCACCGCCACCCAGGCGCCCGCCGCCACGGCGGGGCTCACCGGCTCCCGGCGGCCCGCCGCCACCCGGAGGCCCGCCGGGGGCTTTGCGCAGGCTCCGGCCCGTCCCCGTGGCGTCCGCAACCGGCGGCTCCCCGGTACCCGGGGCCACGCCGTCCGCCTTCTCCCGGAGGGCGCCGGGCTCTTCCTTCGGCTCGCCTTCCTCCGGGGCGCCTTCCTCCGGGTCGCCTTCCTCCGGGTCGCCTTCCTCCGGCTCGCTCTGAGGCTCGCGCTTCGCCTCGTCCAACTCGATCCGGTCCAGGCCGATTCGCCGTTTCCAAAAGCGGAAACTGTTCTGTACGGTAAGCGTCGCGCTCGAGAAGACAAGCGAGCGCAGCGGCCGGTACAGCGCCTCCTCCATGAGCGGCGCAACCTCGATCGGGGTCGTCGTGAGCTGGACGGTAGCCTCGCGGCGCGGGCGACGGTATCGCTCGAACCAGAACACCCACTCCGGCTCCTCCTGCGCTCGTGAGAACCGCTCGCAGAGCGCCGCGAACCCCTCGAGCCGCCGCATGATGCCCCGGAAGTCGAGATAGACGTCATCCTCCTCGTCCGTCTCGAGCTTCCGGCCGGCGACCATGAGCCGCTCGATGAGCTCGTTCAAACTAGTCTGGAGATTGCGGAGCGGCTCCAGGAGTGACGCCGAGCGTGTCTCCGGATCGAGATCGAGCAGGCGTACCGCGCTCTCCGACTCGACAAGTGGGAGCGCTGCCTGGTCCAGCGCCGCGGCGTACTGCTCTACCGAGGAGACGAGCGCGTCTGCCTCCGCGGTGAGCGGCTCGTCGCCCACCAGCGCGCTGAGCTTAGGCACAAGTCCGCCGATGGTCTTGCCGCGCTTGCGGATGAGCCGGCGCAGCTGCTTGAGAACGGCGAAGCGACTCATGCTCTCCGAGAAGTGCGAGGTGGCGATTCGCTCCAGGGTGTGTGCCTCATCAAGCACAACGCGCTGGAACGGCGGGAGCACCGCAGTCGTCTGAAAGCCGAACCCGCGGACGCGCAGCGCCAGGTCGGAGAAGAGCAAATGGTGGTTGGACACAAGAATCCGCGCGGAGGCAGCGGCTCGACGCGCCCTGACGATGGGGCAGTCGAGCTTCCGGCACCGCTCGGGCGTACAGGTGTCCGCATCGGAGTTCACCCGGCTCCAAACGTCGTCCGACGGGACGAACGGCAGGTCACTGAGCGAGCCGGTTTTGGTCTGATCCGCCCATTCCCGGATAGCCGCGAGCTCCTCGTTCTTGCCGGAGAACAGCTCGTTCTCCTCCTCTTCCAACGCCTGCTGCAACCGGTGCGGGCACAGGTAATTTCCGCGCCCCTTTACCAGGACGGCCTTTAGGTCGGTTCCCAGAATCCTTTTGACGGTCGGAATGTCGTTGTCGAGAAGCTGCTGTTGGAGGTTGATGGTGGCGGTGCTGATCACAACCCGCTCGCCGTTTTGCTCCGCCCACGCGAGGGCAGGAATAAGATAGGCGAAGCTCTTGCCGACGCCGGTCCCCGCCTCGCACGCGGCGTGCTTCTGCTCGTTGAAAGCACGGGTTACCAGGCGGAGCATCTCGATCTGGCCATCCCGTGGCTCATAGCCAGGAAGAATCTTGGCCGCTCGCCCGCCCGGTTCGATCGTAGCAGCCAGTGAGTCGGCGTCGAGCGGCTCCTCCTCGGTCTCTTCGCCCATCGGATCGACGATCGCGTAG
>PWGF01000073.1 GCA_003554375.1 Spirochaetaceae bacterium | reverse complement strand
CTTCCGGACTTGAACCGGCGCCTGCTCAACCCGGCGAAAAGGAAACAGCCGTCGGAGCGCCGACGGAGAGCGCGGGGCCCGCAGAGAGCGGCGAACCGTTTGACGCCACCGAACCGGCGGAGAGCGGCGGGGCGACGGAGGAAGTGTTTCTCGACATAGAGCCACATCAGGAGGATGAAGAGACGCCGAGCGCCGAGACCTACGAAGAGTCATCTCGGGAACCGTCGGCGGGCGACCCACAAGACGCCACGCTTGGCCGGCCAAGCGCGGAGTCGGAGCCGGAGAGCGAGTTTGACGATGTCGCGGCAGTCACCAACGAGATGCTTGAGCCGGTGGAAGAGGAAATCACCCTGGAGGACCTGGGTGAGGTCAGCGACGATTGGGACGAGCAACGGGAGTGGGACGAGCGTGCAACCGGCGCCGAACAGCCCCCTCCGGAGGCGGCGCCGTCACCGGAAGGAATACAGCTGGATGAGGGCCCAAGCAGCCCGCACCGGAGCGGTCCCACAGAAGCGGCCGCAACCGAAGCGGTTCCCGGTGACGCGGAAAAAGCCGACTTTGGTGCCGCCGACCTTGCCGCGGCAGCAGACGAAGCACCGCCGCGTGACTCGCAGGAGCCCCCGGCTTCGCCGCAGAGCGCTGCCGCAACCGCGCCGGACGCCGATAGTGTAGCGCAAGCGGTTGAGAGCGTTTCGCAACAGATTCTCGAGAAGATCGAAGGAGAGCTTGCCGGCATAAAGCAGGATCTGAGTGAGCTCAGAGCGCAGCTGTCGTCTATGCAATGGCCGTCGCACTCCGACTCTACCGAGAGCAGCGACACGACGACCGAAGCGCCGATAGGGGCGATCTCTCCCGAAACGCACCCGGAGTACGACGCTCAGTCGGCGGAGGCTGCGGGTGATCGCCTCGATCCAGACCAAACGCTCAAATCCGACACGACCGACGCACCCGGGGAGAGCGGAGATACGTTGGGGTGGGAAACAGGCCAACCGGTAGAGGAAACCCCGACGCCGGAGGCTCCCCCCTCGGCGCAGGAGGCGCCGCCCACGCAGGAGACGCTTTCGGCGCAGGATACTCCTTCCTCACAGGAGCCGGCTTCAGGTTTCTTTGCCGATGCCGACATCGAAGACGAGGACGAAACGATCGCCCTGACCGGTGACGAGCTCGATCACATTCTGAACACCGCGGACTTCACCGAGCGCCCCGGGGAACCCACTACGCCCGAGGAGCCCGAGACCTCGGAGAGCCATGAGGCCCAAGCTTCCGCCCAGACGGAAGACGAAGTGACGAGCGAGCCGGCCGCTGAAACTCAGCTATCCGAACAAGCCGGCTCCGACGCTCCCGGACCGTCCTTTGAAGACATTGAGGGCCCGGCTCAGGCGGACTCTACCGATGATATCGCCATAGAGGAACTCGGCGACGACGACTTCTCATTCGATGAGGAGCCGCGGACCGGCTCCCCGACAAGCCCGGAGGCGATTTCCCCCGAAAGCCCCGAGAGGCAGGAGCCCGAATATTCGGAGCAGTTCGGCGCGGATGACGGCGAGACAACTGCTACCGATCCCGACGCTGACGGGACGCAGGATGCGCCGGCCCAACCGGCCGACGTGACGGAAAACGCCGGCGGAGCGGCTGAAGCAGGCGCCCCCGACACCGACCATGGTGCTTCCGGGATGGAAGCTTGGCAAGGCGACGAGGCCCAGGTCGACGCTCTGGCAGGGATGGATATCGACTCGGAGCTGTCCGATATCGCCGAGCTCGAAGAAGAGCCGCAGCCGCAAGAAAAGCAAGGGCTGCAGGAAGGACGAGAGCCGCGGGAAGCAGACGCAGAAATCGATCTTCCTTCGTATGACGAGGATAGAGAAGAGCCGTATGATCGGGAAACACCGGACCACCCCGAGTCGCAGGCATATGCGGTAACGCCGGAGGCGCCTGAGACGGAGGATTCGGTGGAACCGACAGAACCGCTCGCAGCTGCAGGCGAAGCCAGTGAAACAACTGATGACGAAGATTGGCTCGGTGCCGAAGGCCAAGAAGCTATCACAGCGGAGCAGCCGGAGCCGGCAGGAGTATCCGATACCCAGCCGGGCGATACTGAAGGAGGTGCGGAGGAAATACCTCCCCATCTGAGAGAGGAGATCAAATCGGTGTTGAGTTACATGGACCAGCTCTTGGAGTCCCTCCCGGAGGAGAAGATCAAGGAGTTCGCTCGCTCGGAGCACTTCGAAGTCTACAAGCGTCTCTTCGAGGAGCTTGGTCTGGAGCCGTAGGTCATGGGGTTCTTCTCACGAGCGTTAAGGGCAAAGATCGAGACGGAGCAGTCCCCCCGACACGGTGACTCGGTCCATGGGCATTCCCGCGGTTCCGATCGGACGCAGACTCCTTCGGGCCGGCCGGCCGGCTCTCGCAAGCCGGACACTGCACACGGGGAGATCGGGAGCGAAAACGGAAAAAAAAAAAGCTCTGAGGACGACGAAATTCAGGCGCCGGTCAACGAGCTCCCAACCGCGTCTGCGTCAGACGGTCTAGGAACCGCCACGCGGACAGGTGCGCCTGTCGATGAGCGCATCGCGCCCACTGATGTTCAGGCCTCTGAGGTTGCCGCCGATCTCTGGAACCGAATCCGAGCCGGCCTCCCCCACGATCCCGGCGGGATTACATCCATAGGATACATGTTCCGCGGTATGCTCGACGAGCTGGGCGTAACGCGAGGTGCCGTTCTCACCCAGACAAGCGAGACAACACCTTTCCGCGTGTGGGCATACTGCGGTATCGATCCGACTACCAGAAGCCGTCTGCGCATACCGGCCGACTCATTGCGAGAGCTTATCCCTCGGGATACTCGATATCTTCCACCGGAAGAACGTACAGGACTCTCCGCGCTCCTATCCAACCGTGAAAGCAACTATCCGGAACCGGCGTTCTTAACGGTCGCGAGGTACATGGGCGAGCCGATGGCGGTGATAGCACTCCTGACATCTCCCACTCGCTTGTCCGAGCTGGTGCCGCTCGGCGCAGCTGATGTTCTTTCGGAGTTTGCGGCCCGACTGGCCGATCATGTGTACCGTTCGCGCGTAAGGAGGCTCCGAGCTCTCCAGGAACCGATCTTTCTGTCCGAAGTTGACCTATTGCGCACGGCCCAAGAGCTTTCTTTGCGGGTGCGAGAGGAGTCCGGAGAGTATCTCCTGCTGGCGGCTGTGGACATCGACGACATTTCCGCGGAGATCGATGCGCAGATTCCCTGTACGGACGCGCATCGCGTTCATGAAGCCGTCGGACGAGTCGTCTCAGGGGTCCTTGCCGAAGTAGGCGACATCTGCTCGGTGTCCGGTACGCGCCTCGCTTCCTGCGGGTTTATGGAGTCTAACCACGCTGAGAAGAGCCTCTGTGCGGACGTCCACAGCGAGCTACAGAGCTGTTTCCCGGAGCTTCCGTCGACCTATCAGGTACGCTGTCGAACGGCGCGTTATACGGAGGATGACGGCGACGTAACTCAGCTACTGAAAGCGTTGATGTACGGGCCGCTCGCGGACGCCTGACTGTTGTACTGCTCGGCCGGGACCGGTCACGCTCGCGTTCCTCTGAGCTCGGCTACCTCCGGATAGGGACCGGCACCACGGCTCACCCGCATCATAGACCGCAACGACCACGGAATGCGCCACGCACCGTGGCGATCGGACGCAATGCCGTGCGGCCATCGAAACCGAAGGGAGTGTACCGAAGGTTAGGGAAGGCAACCAAATGAGATACGAAAACCGAACACCGAGCGACAGCGAGCTGACTGTGGAGAACACCCGCTCGGGGCTGCCTACCCTCCGGTCTCCCCGCGGCTATGTTCACTCGCGCTACGATCCGCTGCGCGAAGCGCGTCGCTTCATTGACCGGACGCTGCAGGGAAATACGACAACCGCGCTCGTCGTTTCGTCGGGGACGGGGTATGTTGAGCAAGCACTCCGGGAAAAGAACCATGAACTACGAGTCGTGGCGGTCGCAACGTTGGCGCCGCCGGCTGAACCGTTTCCGGGCGGGAGTTACGCAAGCTGGTTCCCCACCAGAAAACACGGCTCTCTCCTCGCGTTCCTTCACCGCCATATCTCGGAGCTTGACCTTGCAGGAATCCAGACCATTGTATGGGAACCCGCGATAACAGCAGCTGATGAGTCGGCGCGCAACATTCTCAGTACGATTGAGCGATTCCTCTCCGATTTGAAATCCAACGCGCGCACAGCGGCGCACTTCGGGAAGCGCTGGGTTCGGAATCTTTTTCGCAACTCCATTCGCCCCCTGGTGCCCACTTCATTCCCGAACGGCCGGTCATGCCCGGCGGTAGTGACTGCCTCCGGCCCGTCGCTCGATATCGCACTTCCAATTCTCTTCCCATACCGAGAGCACATCTTGCTTGTCGCGGTGGCATCCGCGCTCCCTTCAGTGCTGGATGCGGGCCTTCTACCCGATCTTGTCGTCCACACCGATCCCGGCTTCTACGCATCGCTCCATCTTTACGATCAACGCGTTTCACACCTGCCGGTTCTGATGCCGCTCACCGCCTTTCCTCCGCCCAGGGCGATCCGTCCCGTCTACCTGCAACAGGGGACGCAGCTCGAGCAGGAGCTCTATCGCGAGGCAGAACGCACCGGGAACTCCCCTCCACCTGTGAGAATAGCCGAACGCCCCACAGTGACCGCGACGGCGTGCGACGCTGCACTTCGTATCACCTCAGGCGGGGTCATTCTCCTGGGACTCGATCTTGCTTTCGCCGACATCCGAACCCACTGCCGGCCCCACGCGTTCGAGCCTTACGTCGCCCGCAGGGCGCATCGCCTGACGCCTGCTTACGACCAGTGGTTTAAGCGAATCGCGCCCCACTCCAGGCGCACCGGACCGGG
>PWGF01000450.1 GCA_003554375.1 Spirochaetaceae bacterium | reverse complement strand
GCGCCCGATGTGGCGATTACCGAGGCGGTCATCGGGGCGGGGTTGGTGACGGCGTTCTTCCTCATTGCGGTCGACAAGACGGAGCGGGAGTAGACGAGTATGCGGACCGGTTGGGCGCTTCTGTTTTCCGTGGCGCTGGTAGGGTGCGGCATCGTCACGCTGATTGCGGGGGTGGATCTGGACACGCACGGGGCGATCTTCGACTACGCTCACCACAGCGTGCAGCACACGGGCGCGGTAAACGTAGTCTCGGCGGTTCTCTTCGACTACCGGGGTTTGGATACGCTGGGAGAGGCGACGGGGGTGCTGGCGACCGGGTTGGTGGTGGCTGTTCTGGCACCGAAGGCGCGTACCTCGATGCTATCGGTGCGGCTGTCCCTGGTCGTGCTGTACGGGGTGGCGTTGGTGTTGCCGTTCGTAAGCGTTCTGGGCTTTGCGGTGATCCTGTTCGGCCACGTCTCGCCGGGAGGCGGCTTTACCGGCGGGGTGGTGCTGGCGTCCACCGCAGTTTTCTTTGCGGTCGTCTATACGGTGGGGGGACAGCAGAGCTACGTCCTCCCGATGGACACGCAGAAGCGAATCGAGAACGCGGCGATTGCGGCCTTCTTGCTGGTTGGGTTCGGCGGGCTCGTGACCGGCGGCGCCTTTCTGGCGAATGCGGCCACCGGCATTCCGCTGGGGGAGCCGGGATCGCTTCTGAGTGCCGGGCTGATTCCGCTCTTGAATCTGGTTGCGGGGATGAAGGTCGGCGTCGGCCTGGCTATCGTCGTGGTCTGTCTGTTCTCAGAGTAAGTGTATGGGTGCGATCATCATGACGACAGTGTTGGGCCTCACCGGCATTGCAATCTACGGGCTGCTTACCCGGCGGCACCTGATCCGTCTGGTCATCTGCTTCAATGTGCTGGAGATAGCGGTTCTCCTGGCTATCGTCTACGCGGGATTCGTGGAGGGCGGACAAGCTCCGATCGTAGGAGGAGCGGAGGCGGCATATGTCAGCGCGCTTCCCCATGCTGTCGCGCTCACGGCCATCGTTATTGCGGCGAGCTCCACGGCGCTGATGCTGGCGTACGTGGTGAGAATCTACCGGACGCGCGGCAGCGTGCGGATCGAAAGGGTGCGTCGATGGCGGGGTTAGGTGACTCGCTCCTCATGCAGCAGCTGCCGAGCTTGCTGGTAGCGGTTCCGCTGAGCTTCGTTCCGCTCCTCTATTTCCTGGAGAAGGTGGGGGTGCCGGCACGAGGGGCGGCGCTGGCCGGTATGGGACTCTGCTTGCTCCTTTCGTTCCTGCCGTGGGTAGAGGGAACCGAGCTGCCGATCTCGGCTTCCCCCGGTGGATGGGGTGGGTTGCTCGGGATCGAGCTGCTTCTGGATGGACGGGCTCGCCTCTTTCTCCCGGTGATCTCGGCCGGGGTGTTTGTCTCGGCGCTGTTTGGGACCCGGTGGTCACAGCGGTGGCCGTTGTCCTTCTATACCCTGGTCTTCCTACTGTTCACGGGAGCGAATGGGCTTCTACTGACCAACGATCTGTTCAACGCCTTTGTGTTCGTGGAGATCGCTGGGATCGCCACGCACGCCTTGGTTGCATTTCGCGGCGACGGCGACGGCCTTGAAAGCGCGTTCAAGTACTTGATGGCTGCCGCGGTCGGCGGGATTCTCATCCTGTGGGGTATCGTTTTGGTGTTTACCGCTACGGGAACGCTCTGGATCCCGCTGGCGGCGGAGCGGCTGGCGGACGCGCCTCCCGTTTTCGTCGCCGGTGCGGCCGTTCTGTTGGCGAGCGGGATCGCGCTCAAGGGCGGCCTGGTCCCGATGCATGCCTGGAAGGCTGACGGCCTTGCGGGGGCACCTTCGGCGGTGGCGGCGTTGCTTTCCGGTCCGATCCTCACGGCGCTCTTCGGCTTTGGCCTGCGGATTCTGTACGGGCTCTTCGGCGGCTTCCCGGTCATGGAAGGAGCGTCTGCCGTGACCGGCGGCGTGGAGGGGTCGTTCGGTGTCTTGGGGAGTGCGGGCGAGGTCCGCGAGCTTCTGCGCGGGATGGTCTTCGTCGTTGCGGTGAGTAGCATTGTCGCCGGTCACGTCATGGCGCTTGCGCAGTCACGGATGAAGCGAATGCTTGCGTACTCGAGCATCGCCCACATGGGCTACATCGTGGTCGGCGTCGGTGCCGGCGGTGAGGCCGCACTCGCCGCCGCGCTCACCCACGCGATTACGCACGCGTTCATGAAAGTGGGGTGGTTTTTCGTGTGCGGTGAGTTGCGGCGAACGCGGGGGACGGACCGCATCGCCGCGGCGCGCGGGGCGTTTCGCGAGGCACCGTGGCTTGGCGGTGCGGCAATCCTCTTTTCGATGTCGCTTGTGGGAATTCCGCCGGCGGCGGGGTTCGGGAGCAAATGGGTGCTGGTTCTGGAAAGCGCGAACGCCGGCGCCTGGGGCGGGGCGGTCGCGATTGCGGCGGGTGGAGCGTTGGCGTTGCCGTACTACCTCCGTATTGTTGTCCGCGGTTTCGAGCCGGGACGACCGCGAGCGGCTACGCCCGTTCCCTGGGATTCCTCGGAGAGCCCGAGCTGCCCCGAGCCCGCGGCCGAGCTCGCGGCCGAGCTCCCGGAAGGCGCCCCTCCTCACGACACCACCGGCGCTCTGGGGGTACGAGCGGTGGCAATTCTGGTCTGCGCGGCGCTTATCCTCGGAGGGTTTGCGGGGTACGGGCTCTTGTTCTCGGAAGCGTTCTCGGTGGCGACTGAGCTGGTGGGAAGTGTGCTATGAGTGTTCGGCTTACTGCCGTGGTGGGAACTGTGGCCGGGAGCCAGCCGAGCGGTTTCTGGACCCACGCGCTCGAGGCGCCGGTGCTGGATTGGCCGGGCGTGTTCCTTGCGGCGGTCTTCCTGGTATACGTAGCTGCGGCAGGGCTCTATCTGGCCGGGACGCAGCCGCGGCGGACTCGGGGATGGTGGATCTGCGCGGGGGTTCACGCCGGCGGGGCGGTAGCTCTGCCGCTTGCCGGCGATCTCTTGACGTTTTTCATTCTCTGGGAGCTGGTCACCCTTGGTGCGGTCGGTGTCCTGTGGCTCGAGCCGGGAGCCCCGCGAATGGTGCGGGCTTACCTGCCGGTACAGCTCGTGGCTGCCGCCGCGCTCATGGGGGCGATCGGCATGCACGTGGCGGCAGGCGGCACGCTCGCGATCACCGGCGAAGGCCTCATCGGCGGAGCCGGGCTTGCCCTGCTTGCGGTGGCGATCAAGGCGGCGGTGTTCCCTTTCCACGTGTGGCTGGTGAACACCTATCCGCAAAGCCGGCCGGCAACCGCGGTGTGGCTGTCGGCATTCGGGACGAAGGTCGGCGTCTTTGCCTTGCTGAGGCTCCTACCTGATTCAGGTCTCGAGCTCGCCGGAGCGATCGTGGCGGTCGTCGCGGTAATCTATGCACTGAGCCGCCGGACGCTCCGCGGTTTTCTCTCGTTCCATATCGTGAGCCAGGTCGGATTCATGATCGCCGGTATTGCCGCGCTCTCCGGAGCCGGGGTGCCGGGAGGCGTGTACCACGTCGGCAACCACATCGTGTACAAAGGGCTTCTGTTCATGGTCGCCGCCGTGCTTATCGAGCGGAGGGGGAGCGAGAACATGTATCTGCTCCGGCAAGGGGAGTCGACCGCGTCACCGAAGCCGGCGCAGCGCCGTGACGTACTGCTTCTGGTGGCGGCGGCGGTCGGGGCGCTTTCCATTTCGGGCGTTCCGCCGTTCAACGGGTGGGTCAGCAAGTCGCTCATTAAGGACGCGGTCGAGTGGCCGGCGACCTACTATCTTCTGATCGCCGGTAGCGCGGGAACGGCGGCCTCGTTTACGAAGTTCATCTGGTTGGGGTTTGTCTCCTCCGTCGTTCCCGATCCGTTGCGCAGGCTCAGCAAGCGGCGCAGCGGCCGCGGCAGAGGAAAGGATAGCTCAGCCGAGAGAGCAGGCAGTGTCGAGATCGCTGCCGGACCCGAGGGCTCCGAAAGCGCCGAGAGCGCCGGGAGTGCCGGGAGTGCCGGGAGTGCCGGGAGTGCCGGGAGTGCCGTCGCGGAGCCGGCGGGGAGGCCTGGGGGCGACATCGCGCGGGTTGGACTCGTGCGTGGGCTCGCCATGGGCGCGCTCTCGCTCCTCTGCCTGCTCATGGGGCTACAGCCATCGTGGTTCTTGCCGCCGGCCGCGGAGGAGTTCGAAGCCACCGTCGCGGCGGCCGTGTCCGGCCTGTGGCCGGTGCTTCTGGGGGTTGGGTTCTTCTTCCTGCTCTACGGCCGGTGCGTACCGGCTCTGGAACGCCTTCCAAGCGGGGAGGGGGTAGCTCGTGGTGCGATCGCAGGCTTCCGTCGTGCGATTCGGGCAGCCCGAGAGCTCCACAACGGGGACTTGCGGCGTCAGCTCGGCTGGGCCTTTGCCGGGTTGGCCGCGGGATGGGTTTTGTTGTTGGTCTTTGTCTGAGTGTGTGGTTCCCGGTGTGGCCCGGAGGTGGCCGCTCGCTCGGCATCCCGGGCCGGCTCCTGAGGCGTGTCTTCCTCTGCGGCCGGCGAGCTGAACGCGAGGTGGATTCGCCGGACCGGCCCCTCTTCCTCCGGGACCAGCCGCGACAGGCGCGACAGAAGCGCGAGACCGCTCCGGCGGCGGGCTGTGTCACCGGCCTCGTCGAGCGTGCCGATTGCGGATGCTCTGCCTTCGGGCTGGATACGGACCGCGGCGTCCACGGGATGCACCCCGCTCGCTGATTCGAGCGCTTTGCACAACGACTCCGCCTTCCCGAGGACGCGTCCTTGCGGGGCGTTGCGTGAGGGTTCGCGTGCAACGACGGCAACTGCGGCGGCGGACCCGTGTTCGGGCGAGCCTTCATCGAAGAGGCGCTGGAGCTCGGGCGGAAGGGCGTCGT